>CAYNDY010000148.1:0-5009 GCA_964396105.1 uncultured Muribaculaceae bacterium | reverse complement strand
TGGCTGAACTCCCCGCTGTGCGGCTCGCCGTCCATCCCGTAGCCGTCCACATTGCTCCGCACGGCTATGTCGAACGGAAACGAAGTCCTCTCCTCGCTGAAATTCACCGTGAGGCGGCAATAGTTCTTCAGAAGCGACACCGTAGCCGTGGTGGTCTCGCAGTCAGTCTCCACAAAAGAGGAGAACATCCTCACCGGCGGACAGTCCGCCCCGAACGGAATCACAAGCCCGCTCTCCCCGATGCAGTCCGCCGCGCTCTCGCTCCAAAGATTCACCCACACCCCGCTCCGCGGCACCTCCACCTCATACACATCCCCGACGCTCGCAAGATCCACCACTCCCGAGTAGGAGAACCCGCCCCCGTTGCCTTCCTCCGCCTCCCTCACCCCCAAAAGCAGCGTCCCCTCCCGGTCCTCTGGTGAAAGAGCGGAAAAATCCAGCCTCAACAGGCACGGGCACGCACTCCTGTCCTCCTTGATGGAGCAGGAAACAGGCATAAGGGGCAGCAGCAGGAGGAGGAGTGCCAGAGCCCTCAGAGTTGCAGGGAAAAGTTTCATAACTATATAGTGACATTCCCGACATCCTGGTTGTTCCACGGAGTGACGGTGATTGTGAATGAGGCGCTTCCCTTTGCATCCACGACATCCGGAGAGTCGGTGCCGATCATAGTAATTATGAGTTCGCTGACGGTGTAAACCGTGTTGGCATTGATAACGGGAAGTGTAATCGGATAGTAGCAGGTCTGTCCGCCCACAGTGGCCTCAACGACAAGACGGGTGTGGCGCGCTGACCAGGTGGAGGCGGTGCTGTCCTCCTTCGTCGGGTTCGGGTAGCAGTAGAAATAGTGCCCGGACTCATCTGACTTCCCGTAAGCGATGCTGAGCGAAGACGGCTTCTCATAGTAAAGGTTGTCCGCCGAGGCGCTGTTTTTTGACTGATTGAGCCAGAGAGAGGGGGTATATGCGCCCGAGAATTCCGCATCGCCCGCAACATTAATAAGGTAAATCGCGTTAACCACAATCGGCGAGCCCTGATACTGGGTCATCTTGATGCTGTTCGTGATTTTTCCTATCACCACTTTTGCAGCAAGACGCGCCACCTCAAGAGTTACGGAAGTGTTGGTTTCGATGGTTTTGGTGACAGTTCCGAACATAACAAGCCCCTCGGCGGAGTTTTCTGAAAACTTGGAAACAGTCCCGGAGAGCTCCGAGAGAGTCTTGATGCCGCTGAGAGCCTCGCCGTTCACGACAGCCGCAATGGTTTTAGCGCCCTTGGTGCAGGTGAGATTGACAGAGCCGGTTGTGGCGCTCTGGTAGGCCTCCAGATTGTCGGAAGAGTTGAAAACGAAGACCTGAACGGATTTCAAGGCAGTCTCATTAGCTTCAGTTGCACTTCCTGAAGCCTTTGTAGGCGCCCCAAAAGCCTTGGATGGAGTCCCAAAAGCCTTGGATGGAGTCCCCAAGGGCACACTGACGTTCAAAGTCACGGTTTCACCTACCCCGGGCACAGCCCCCGCCGGCTCAGAAGAATTGTCAAGATTTTTTGTGCAGGCCGCAGCACCGAACGCCGCCGCAGCCAAAAGCAAAATGAATTTTGTTCTCATAATTTTGAAAGATTAAAAATTGATTAAAAAAAAGAATATGCAATACAAGGCGCCTGACTATATCTTAGGCGCTACAGCGCCGTGCGGAGTCTTTGAAGGGCGGGGTTGTGCTGACAGGAAAGATGGAGCACCACTTCCCCTACAGAGGGGACGGGAGGGGTGTATAAAAGGGCTCGCTTTTTATTCGCCCCGGAAGTATTCCATTTCGGGATCCAGATTAGCCCTATACCGCAGCGAAGGCTCCATCTCCAGCGCGGCGGCAAACTCCCGCCGCGCCTCCCTCCGCCGTCCAAGCCGCGAGAGCACCAGAGCCTTCAGGTAGCAAATCTTCCCCGAGCTCCCTTTCAGGCCCTCCAGAACATCCCACGCCGAGTGGTCATACCCCGCCGAGGCAAAGGCCAGCGCGGTGTTGTAATCGCGGTAGGGCCGAAGAATACTCACCGCCTCCGAATAATCCAGTTCCCGTAGCCTTTCCACCCCGCGTGCATAGAGAGTGTCCAGCTCCGTCGTGTGAACAGTGTCCTTCACCATTCCCCGACGGTGCAGGTGAAAGTCAAAGCTCACGGTGCGAAGGCGGGGATAGAGCATCTCGCGGATGTAGCGGTAGTCTGGGGCGCGGCGAAGAACCTCTTCCCGCCTGTCAGGGTCAGGGACCGGAGCAACCTTCTCCGCATAAAACCGCTTTGTGCTCTCGCTCACAAGCGAATCCGAAGCGACCATCCTCGAAAGCCTGTCCCAGTCCTCCGGCAGGCAGGAAGTCCTGAGAAGCGAGTCCGCTCCGTACTCGAAAAGCGGCAGCAGGTAGTCCTTCATTGCGGCAGAGCGGGCCCTGGAAAGCTTCGCGTTAGCCGCCCAGCTCCCCTCCGGAGAGCAGGTCGCGGAGACAACCAGGGAGTCCAGCTCCAGCTCGTCCCGGTCGAACACATCCCCTATGCAGCGGCGGATTCTTTCCAGCTCCAGGGGGTTATTGCCCAGAAGAGTGTCCACAGCCGCCTTCCCCGCTCCGAAGTCTATGAGCGCCAGGGTGTTGTCCCGGACGACCCGCTCGCGGATAACCATCTTGTAGCGCGGCTCTGTGTCCGCAAGGGTGGAAAGCGAACTGATGTAGAACTCCAGGCTGTCCGGCGCCGGGAAATCGCAGATGTACTCCCCGAAGCGGTGCAGACTGCCGCTCACCCCGACTGTGACCTTCCTGAGCCGCGGCTGACTCCGGAATGACTGGGTGTAGCGGTAAATGAGGTCTCCGCTGCCCGCAACGATAACGGTGTCAAGCCTAAGGTTGTCAGTGTCCATCGGCGAAGGCACATAGCGCCGGAACATTTTCTCCTTGTTTTTCTTCTTCCAGTCGTTGACATAGCGGCGGAGGGTGTGAGAATAATGCTCCAGAGCCTCCCTCTGAGTGACTCCGAAAAGGTTTTCGGCAGCCGGGGCGGGGACGATGGAGGAATCGCGGCGCATCGCGTAAGTCTCGGGAAAATAGCGGCTTAGAAAAACTTCAAGCTGCCGCATCATCACAAGATCCGTCGTGTCGGTGACGATTGATGCGAGAAACTCCCGGTAGCGCTGATAGCCACGAAGCTGCCTGTCGCGGTATTTCGCCCCCGTAATGTTCAGAGTCTCCAGCGCCCTACTCTCCCCCGCGATCCTCATCACCGGGCAGAACCGCAGCTGCCAGTCAGACTCCATCAGCGAAGAGGGCACGATGATGTCGAAACTGATGCTGACGCTTCCCAGCCTCTCGCTGACGTGGTTGAACCGCGCCACCACCTTGGACTCGCTGATTATGTCCGTCGCCACCATCTCCCCCGTTTCGGAGTCTCGAATGGCGTTCATAATTATCGGCTCCCCCTCTTCCCTCTCCGGCTCGTCGGAAGGAGAGGGAGCAGGGACCGACGGTTCATTTTCAGGCTCCTCCGAGGCCGAAGGAATGGCGATGTCAGCCACAATCCCGCTGTCGAACATCTTGCGCACCTTCACCGCCGTTGAGCACGAGAGGGCGAAGGAAAAGACAAGAGCGAACAGAGGGACAAGCCTCCGGGGGCGGGTAAAAAAACTAAAGACTTTACGCATTTTCAAAAAATATAGGCTAGAGCTATCATAAAATCATCCGGCAGGACGAACATCTTGCTCCCCACGGCCTCCGTGAGTCCGCAGACAGGGCAGGAATAGCTTCTGTAGGTCCCTCCGCCCATCCACAGGCCCAGGCCGAACTCCAGGTTCAGGTGCGGGAGCAGCATATAAGAATATCCCCCGTAGAGCCCCACGCCGTAGCGGTCGCCCTCCTCCGAAGTTGACTTCCAGAGGCCTCCGGAGCTGTATTCCTGGTAGCGGAGTTTGCTGCCCATCCACCAGCCCGAGTTTATGTGCCAGGGCCAGTAGCGCACCCCGAGCGAGTAGGACTGCTGCTTGGCGTAGAATGTGCCCCTTTCCCGGCCCTCGAAGCGGAACGGGTTGTATCTCGCCCCCGCCTCGAGCGACCAGTTCTTCGCCACGCCGAAGGAAGCTCCGAGATTGAGAGTGCCGAGGTTGGCATAGTCGAGAAGGTTGGTGTAGATATTGAATCTCTGCGCCGCGCAGGGGCTGCGCGAAAGGCAAAGCAGAGCCACCGCCGCTGCCGCCCCGAGGCAAAGCAGCCGGCGAAAATCAGGTATCTTTTTCATAAGAGTTTATGCTAGGAGCCATAATATGCTCCGAGAGAACAACGCGGTAGACCGCTTTTTATTCAGCGGCAGAGTATTTGTCAAACGCCTGCTCAATAACAAGCCGTTTGGAAGGGCAAAGGCTCACCAGCGCATCCTTCAGGGCCGTGCGCGAGGTGACATTCTCGTCCATAGCCTCGAAAATCTTGTCCCGGCCCACTCCCCGCGCGTCAATGTAGCGCAGAATCTGCGGATAGAACCAGAACGACTCTCCCATTGCAGGCGGGTACTCCCCGTAGCGGTCCTTGAACATCTCGCACTCAAGATAGTAGGCCCACATCTCCCCCACCTCGCAGTAGCCGGCGTCACTTTCCTTCCCCGTGCCGTAGCAGGCCCCCGAGGAGGCGAAGGACTTGAGGATATACTCCACATATTTGTTCCAGTAGTCGTTCCCCACCTTCGCATAGTGGCTCGCATGCGCGAGTTCGTGCATAACTTCCGAATAGATGGACTTGTAGTCCTCCCTTCCCGAAGTTCCGAGAGTGATGTCCGGGGCGAAAAGTTTCACGAGAGGGGCATACAGGCCGAGGAATCCGGCGATGAGAGCGTGGGAGACCACGGCGCCCTGATGGATCATCGGGGAGCTGCTGGACTCCAGTGAATTGAGAATCCAGAGCCTGAGGTCGGAAGGCGGAGCGCCGATGTTCATATCCTCCTCTTCGCAACGGGTTATGTAGTCATAGACGGCGTTGTTCACAACGCAGCGG
>CAYNDY010000147.1:0-5014 GCA_964396105.1 uncultured Muribaculaceae bacterium | reverse complement strand
ATGCAATACGCAAATATGAAAACGACACTTATAGCGGACGCCGGGTCCACGAAGACCGACTGGGCGGCGCTTTTGCCCTCCGGAGCGAATCCAGTCCTCTGGCGCGGCCCGGGCTTCAACCCCAATTTTACCCCTTTGGAGGAGTTTCAAAGTGGTATTCTTCAAAACTTGCCCGCAGAAATCGATGCTTCCTCTGTGGGCGAAATCCGGTTTTACGGCGCCGGGGTGAGCCCGGACCTGCAGCAGCCAGTCTGCGAGGCCCTAAGGGGCGTATTCCCCGAGGCCGATGAAGTTTTTGCCGACTCCGACCTTCTCGGTGCGGCGAGGGCGCTTCTCGGGGACGCCCCAGGCTTTGCCGCCATTCTCGGCACGGGGATGAACTCCTGCATTTACGACGGAAAGGCCATCACCCGCCGGGTCCCTCCGCTCGGCTTCATCCTCGGGGACGAGGGGAGCGGCGCCTGCATCGGGCGGATGCTCCTTAGGGACTATGCGAGGGGGAATATGCCCCCGGATATATATAAGGAACTTCAAGAAAAGGTCGGAGGCGGCGCCGAGGAAATCATCGCACAGGTCTATCGCCGGCCCGCCCCCAACCGCTACTGCGCCTCTTTTGCCGGCTGGGTCGGGGAGCGCCGGACCCGCAGCCCCTATTGCGCTGACCTTGTAAAAACCGCCTTCCGCGACTTTTTCCGCGGCGTAGTCAGCCTCTATCCGGACTACCGTGAATATACCCTTAACTGCGTCGGCTCAGTGGCCTTCGGATGCGCTGACACCCTGGAGGAAGTGGCGGCGGAATTCGGGATGAAAACGGGCCGGATACTCAAGTCTCCGCTGGAGGGCCTGATAAAATATCACGAAAAAATCTGATTATTGGAAATTAATTCGTATATTTGCAGCCCCAAAAATTGGGGTTAAAAACATAAATAATAGATTTACAATCATTTATGCCAACAATTCAACAATTAGTTCGCAAAGGACGCGAGGTTATCGTCGAGAAGAGTAAATCTCGCGCGCTGGATGCTTGCCCTCAGAGAAGGGGCGTATGCGTGCGTGTGTACACAACCACACCTAAGAAACCGAACTCAGCAATGCGTAAGGTTGCCCGTGTACGTCTTACCAACTCAAAAGAGGTCAATGCCTACATCCCTGGCGAGGGCCACAACCTCCAGGAGCACTCAATCGTGCTCGTGCGCGGAGGCCGTGTAAAGGACCTTCCAGGTGTACGTTACCACATCCTTAGAGGAGCTTTGGACACTGCCGGCGTTGAGGGACGTACTCAGTCACGTTCACTCTACGGCGCCAAGAGGCCGAAGTAATTGCCTGAAGGATGGTTTTAATTTTTAATTTTTTCAAGTAATGAGAAAAGCAAAGCCTAAGAAGAGGATTCTACTTCCTGATCCTAAGTTTCACGACACGCAGGTTACCCGCTTCGTGAACAATCTTATGTTGCAGGGGAAGAAGAGTATCGCGTATTCTATTTTTTACGATGCCATTGATATGGTAGGCGAGAAGATGAAAGATTCTGACAAGGCTCCTCTCGATATTTGGAGGAAAGCTCTCGAGAACGTGACCCCTCAGGTCGAGGTGAAGTCACGCCGTATCGGTGGAGCTAACTTCCAGGTGCCAATGGAGGTGCGTCCTGAAAGGAAGATTTCACTTTCTATGAAGAATATGATAGTCTTCGCCCGCAAGCGTTCAGGCCACTCTATGGCCGAAAAACTTTGTGCTGAAATCATCGCCGCATACAACTGCGAGGGTGCAGCATTCAAGAGAAAAGAAGATATGCACAGAATGGCAGAGGCCAACAAGGCATTTGCCCACTTCAGATTCTAATCCCCACGAAGAAAAATGGCAAGAGATCTTAAATTCACCAGGAACATCGGCATTATGGCTCACATCGATGCCGGAAAGACCACTACCTCAGAGCGTATTCTCTACTACACTGGTAAAACCCACAAGATTGGAGAGGTTCACGAGGGTGCGGCCACTATGGACTGGATGGTACAGGAGCAGGAGCGAGGCATCACCATCACTTCCGCTGCCACTACCGCTTTCTGGCATTACAAGGGGGATACATATCAGATTAACCTCATCGACACTCCGGGCCACGTTGACTTCACCGTCGAGGTGGAGCGTTCACTCCGTGTGCTCGACGGAACAATCGCAACTTTCTGCGCGGTAGGCCGCGTACAGCCTCAGTCCGAGACCGTATGGAGGCAGGCCGACAAGTACGGCGTTCCTAAGATTGCATACGTCAACAAGATGGACCGTGTCGGTGCAGACTTCCTCGCTGTTGTGGAGGAAATCAAGACCAAACTTGGCGCAAGGGCTGTTCCTATCTGCCTCCCTATCGGAGCTGAGGACAAGTTCGAGGGCATAATCGACCTCATCGCCAACAAGGCAATTTATTACGATTCAGGCGAAGAACTCGTCAACTACGAGGTGAAGGAAATTCCTGAAAACCTCAAGGCTGAGGCTGCCGAGTGGAGAGAGAAACTCGTCGAGGCTGCCGCTGACTATGACGACACCCTTATGGAGAAGTTCTTCGAGGATCCTGATTCAATCTCAGAGGATGAAATCATCGCTGCACTGCGCAAGGCAACCATCGATATGTCTATCGTTCCTGCCTGCTGCGGTTCATCATTCAAGAACAAGGGCGTTCAGTTCCTTCTTGATGCAGTGATGCGTTACCTTCCTTCTCCGCTTGACAAGGGAGCCGTCAAAGGCACCAACCCTAAGACCGGCGAAGAGGAGGAGAGGGCGCCTAAGGCCAGCGAGCCGTTCTGCGCACTCGTCTTCAAGATTGCAACCGACCCGTTCGTTGGACGTCTTGCATTCCTCCGCGCCTACTCAGGCCGTCTGGATGCAGGTTCATACGTGCTCAACACCCGTTCCGACAAAAAGGAGAGGGTTGCGCGTCTGTACCAGATGCACTCCAACAAGCAGAACCCTATCGATTTCGTAGAGGCCGGAGACATCTGCGCCGCTGTCGGATTCAAGGATCTGCGCACGGGAGATACAATCTGCGTTGAGACCAACCCTATCACTCTCGAGTCAATGGTATTCCCTGACCCTGTGATCGGACTGGCAGTCGAGCCTAAGACCCAGAAGGATCTTGACAAGCTCGGCATCGCTCTCGCAAAACTTGCCGAGGAGGACCCTACCTTCACCGTCAAGTCAGACCACGAGACAGGCCAGACAGTCATCAGCGGTATGGGTGAGCTTCACCTTGACATCATCGTCGACCGTCTCCGCCGCGAGTTCGGCGTGGACATCAACCAGGGTGCTCCGCAGGTTAACTACAAAGAGGCTATCACAGTGCCGGTTCAGCACCGCGAGCTGTTCAAGAAACAGTCCGGCGGTCGCGGTAAGTTCGCCGACATCATCGTCGAGATCGCTCCTGCTGACGAAGGTCAGACCGGACTCCAGTTCATCGACGAGGTCAAGGGCGGTAACGTTCCTAAGGAGTTCATCCCGTCTGTGGAGAAAGGCTTCAAGTCAGCGATGGCTAACGGCGTTCTCGCAGGCTACGAGGTTCCATCTCTCAAGGTGACCCTCAAGGACGGTTCATTCCACCCTGTGGACTCCGACCAGCTCTCATTCGAAATCTGCGCACGTATGGCGTTCCGTCACGCTTGCCCTAAGGCAAAGCCGGTCATCCTTGAGCCTATTATGAGCCTCGAGGTTGTGACTCCGGAAGACTATATGGGTGACATCGTGGGCGACCTCAACCGCCGTCGCGGCCAGGTTACCGCAATGGACTCAACGGTCGGCGCACGCATCGTCAAGGCGTATGTTCCGCTCGCAGAGCAGTTCGGCTACGTGACCATCCTCCGTACCATTTCTTCAGGCCGTGCAACCAGCACGATGACTTTCGACCACTACGCCGAGGTTCCTGCGAGCCTTGCGAAGGACATCATCGAGAAGTCAGGCTACAAGGCTCCTGAGGAGGAATAGTAATAAAGAAAGTTTAATTGGTTATACAATAACGATATGAGCCAAAAAATCAGAATTAAACTCAAATCATTCGATCATATGCTGATTGACAAGTCGGCCAAGAAGATCGTTGAGACAGTTTCTTCTACAGGTGCCCGCGTGAATGGTCCTATTCCGCTTCCTACCAACCAGAAGATTTTCACTGTCAACCGCTCGACTTTCGTGAACAAGAAGGCACGCGAGCAGTTTGAGCTCAACTCATACTGCCGTCTCCTTGACATCTACGAGTCAACTCAGAAGACCGTGGACGCTCTTATGAAACTTGAGCTTCCAAGTGGCGTTGAGGTCGAGATCAAGGTTTGCTAAGCATTTTTCCTTATATTTGCGAAGCCGGGTACTAAATCCCCGGCTCCGCAAAATTAAGTTCTTTGAATTACAACTCGCAAGGTTCACTCTAAAGTGAATCCAAGTGAGTTTTTTGCTGGGTTTTGATGCGGATGCAAGGCGGACGAGTGAGGAGGGAGGGAGTTACCTCAAGGTAATGACCGACCGACGAGCGAAGTCCAACGCGGCAGACGCGCAAAATACAGTAAAAAACCGGTCCCATAGCTCAGTTGGTTAGTAGCACCTGACTCATAATCAGGGGGTCGCAGGATCATGCCCTGCTGGGACCACAATAAAAGAAAGCACGCTTCGGCGTGCTTTTTTTGTGCCCCCAGCAGGGCTTTACCATTGGGGCATATCCCCAAACCCCTGCGCCCTTTTCGTCTTTCCGTATTTCTGACATCGCTTCGCGCTGACAGAAATACCCGACCCGGGCGGGCCTCTGATGAGGCCTTTTTAACCCACGCACGGCGCACTTTTTTGTGTCCCCCGCCTTTCTCATTTTTCGCGGGTCGGTAGGGCCTCCCCAGAAATAAATTTTGACTCTAAATATTGTAATGTCAAATATTTATCGTATATTTGCAGCCCGCAAAATGGCTTTGCGGAGTTTAAAGTATTTATAATCAATTAATTAATCAACCAATGCCTGGATTAATTGGAAAGAAAATCGGAATGACTTCCGTTTTCGGTG
>CAYNDY010000146.1:0-5018 GCA_964396105.1 uncultured Muribaculaceae bacterium | reverse complement strand
AAGCGGTCTACTGCGTTCCTCTCCTAACCCAAATCCTCACAACCGAAAGGTTGCTGCGGTTTGGGTGTCGTCGAGAGCCTTGTATCCCATCTTTTTATTCAAGCTCTTCCCCCCCCCCGCACAGCGCACACAATTGCATATGTCAGAAAAGAACAATAACAAAACGGTACCCACTGAACTGGGAACAGAAAAAATCTGGAAACTTATCCGAAGCTACGCGTTGCCGGCCATCATTGCGATGACGGCATCGTCGCTTTATAATATGGTGGACAGCATCTTCGTCGGCCAGGGAGTCGGAGCGCTCGCAATCTCCGGACTTGCGGTTACCTTCCCTCTGATGAACCTCTCCACAGCATTCGGAACTCTCGTGGGAGTGGGAGGCGCGACGATTCTCTCCATCCTGCTCGGACAGAAAAACTACGAGGCTTCGAACAAGGTGCTGGGCAACATCGTGAGCCTCAACATAATAATCGGCGCCCTCTTCGCCATCGTCGCACTCATTTTCCTCGACCCGATTCTCTACTTTTTCGGAGCGAGCGAGAACACAATCGGCTACGCGAGGGAATATATGCAGATTATCCTCTATGGAAATGTGATTTCCCACGTCTATTTCGGCCTCAACGGAGCGATGCGTTCCTCCGGCAGCCCGAAGATGGCGATGGGACTCACCATTTTCACCGTGCTTTTCAACACCGCGCTCGACCCCGTTATGATTTTCGGGATGAAGATGGGCATCAAGGGAGCGGCCTGGGCGACAATCATCTCCCAGTTCCTCGCTATGATAGTGGCACTCAAGCACTTCACCAACCGCGAGAGGACCCTGCACTTTGAAAAGGGCATCCTGAGGCTCGACCTTCGCGTCGCCAAGGACTCGCTTGAAATCGGTTTCGGACCGTTCCTTATGAACAGCGCCGCCTGCATCGTCGCACTTTTCATCAACCAGCAGCTGGGCAAATACGCAGGCGACCTGGGCATCGGAGCCTACGGCATCTGCAACAGAATCAGTTTTATGTTCGTTATGATCTGTATGGGACTCAACCAGGGTATGCAGCCTATCGCCGGCTACAACTACGGAGCGAAGCAGTACTCGCGCGTGAGGGAGGTCTATTTCAAGACAGCGGCTCTCGCAACAGGGGTCTGCATCTTCGGATTTATCTTCTGCGTATTCACCCCGAAGGCGGCCTGCTCCATCTTTACCCACGACGAGGAGCTTCTCTCTCTTGCTTCTCACGGCCTCAGGATTATGAACATAGCCTTCCCTATCGTCGGATTCCAGATGGTCGGCACCAACCTCTTCCAGTGCCTCGGAATGGTGAAAAAATCAATTTTCCTTTCCCTTTCCCGCCAGCTTCTCTGCCTTGTGCCTACACTGTACCTGCTGCCGCTTGCACTCGGAGCCGACGGAGTTTGGTGGAGCTTCCCTATCTCGGATGTTGTGGCAAGCCTCCTTACGGCAATCCTGCTCTGGGGACTTTTCCGCAAATTCAACAGGATCAAGGACGGAGAGGACTCGGCGTCCCTGGGCGGAGCGATTAATTAGGGCTGGACTCTGTTCTCAATGCAACAAGATTGATAACTAAAGACATACCACACAAGACTATGAATAAAAAGATTATAATAAATATAGGACGGCAGTTCGGAAGCGGCGGAAAGGCCGTGGCAGACTGTCTGGGAGAGAGGCTCGGGATTCCGGTCTATGACAACGAGCTGCTGAGCAAGGCGGCGCAGGATTTCGGGTTCAAGGTTGACCTTTTCAAGAAAAGGGACGAGAAAAAGCGCACGCTTTCGCTTTCCTCCATTTTCAGTTCCTCAGTTTTCGGAGGGAACTCCTACGGCACCGATGACGCGGCGCTCTTCTCGATGCAGGCCCAGACCATCCGCAACATTGCCGAGAAAGGCTCTGCCATAATCGTCGGCAGGGCGGCGGACTACATTCTCCGCGACCTCGACTGCTGCCTCGACGTTTTCCTCACCTCCCCTCTTACCGAAAGGATGGAAAGGGTGTCGAAAAGAACGGGGATAAGCCTTGACCAGGCCAGGGACTTCATCCAGAAGAAGGAAAAGGACAGGGAGAATTTCTACAACTACTACACCTTCGGCAACTGGGGCGTGGCCTCGACCTACGACCTCTGCGTGGACACGTCGCTTCTCGGAGTGGAGGGCACGGCCGATTTCATCATCGATTTCGCCCGCAGGACGGGGATGATTGACGAATAAGTTGGATTACATCAACGCTAAAAAAACTCTCGTCAGTGGCAGGTAGGCTTCATAGCAGGTTTCATTCCCCAAGGTCCGGAAAGGTTAAAAGGGCTGTCTGGTGGTGCGTTGCAGCCGTTGTGGCTGCAGGGCTCGGCCTGTTCTACCTTTTAAGCGAAAAGGACAAGGCCCCTGAGACTCCCCCCGCCGCTGAGGAGCAACCGGTACACCTTAACGAAGTCCTTACCAACGAAATGTCCTCCGGGGGCAAAAGCCTTGAGAAGATGGACGCCAAGGTGAAAAGATATATGGAGTACTGGCACGTGAGGGGCGCTCAGATAGCCGTCACCCGCGGAGACTCCCTTCTTTACTGCAAGGGCTACGGCATAGCCGACGACGGCTACGGCATCCCTGCGGCCGACATCCCTCCCCAGATGGCCAAGACGCCGAAAACTCCCGTTCCTATGACCCCGGGGACCATTATGAGGGTCGCCTCCGTCTCGAAACTCATCACGGCGGCGGGCATTATGAAGCTTCAGGAGCAGGGCCTTCTGCACCTTGGGGACACTGTTTTCGGTCCGCGCGGCATTCTTTGCGACTCCACTCTCAACTCCTACATCAAATACCCAAAGGACTACGGCAAAATCACCGTTGAGCATCTTCTGAGGCATCAGGCAGGCTTCCGCAGGGACCCTGTTTTCTCCTCGTGCGATGTTATGGCTCAGCTTAATCTCACTTCTCCCCCGACCCTCGAGGACTACAGCAGGGCGGTTCTCAGCCGCCGCCTTCGCTACGCCCCAGGAACTTCGCAGACCTATTCCAACTACGGGTATATGCTTCTTGGAAGGATAATAGAAAAGGTCAGCGGAACGGGGTACGAAGACTACATCCAGAACAATGTGCTCCGCCCCGCCGGCTGCTTCGATTTCCACATCGCGAGGAACTACTACCCAGAGCGCTACATCGGCGAGAGCAAGTACTTTGTCCACTCGGGCGACGGGCAGCAGACCAGGGAGTACAACGGCAGCGGGAACGAGGTTGAAAGGTGCTACGGAGGAAACGACATAAGGCTTCTCGGGGCCGCAGGAGCGTGGGTTTGCTCGGCGGCGGAGCTTGCGCGGTTCGTCTGCTCTATTGACGGGAATCCCCTCATCGAGGAAATCCTGAGCGGGGAAAGCGTTGCGGCGATGACCGAGTACATCGACGCGAACACCTATTCTCTCGGATGGAACGACACCAACCCGGACAAGGGCTGGGTGAGGACCGGAACGCTCGCGGGGAGCAACGCAGTCGTGAAGTATTTTCCTGACGGGGAATGCTGGATCTACATTTCCAACACCAGCACGTGGAAGGGCCCGGGCCACTACAGATACACCTCCACCCTATTCAATTCTCTACGCGAGAAGTTCTCGTCTGTGCTTCCTAAGCAGGATCTGTTCCACCCCGACCTCAGCGAGGCGAAACCGCAGTCCGAAATTAAGAAAGGCAATAACGAATAGAAAATCCGAGGAGCCCGGGGATGAAGAAGATGGGATGCCGCCGATTATTCGCCCCGGAAAAGGCCGAACAGCTGGGCATCAATGCGGTCGGTCACAAACGCAAAGTCTTCCGGCTTGTTTTCAAAATCCAACTCATCCCCTTCAAGGGTGATGACCTTGCCCGGATAGGAAGCTATCCATTTCTCATAGAGGTCGTTAAGCCCGGAAAGATACTCGATGCTCATCCCCTTTTCATAGTCCCTTCCCCTCTTTGCAATCTGGGAGACAAGGTGCGGGATGGACGAGCGGATATAAATCAGAAGATCGGGATACTTCACTGAGGACATCACCACGTGGAAGAGCTCCATATAGGTGTTGAAATCCCTCTCGGAGAGGTTTCCCATAAGGTAATTGTTCCTTACGAATATCTCCACGCCCTCGAAGATGGTCCTGTCCTGGATTATGGTTTCGCTGCTGTGGGCGATTTCCATCACGTCCTTGAGCCTCTGGGCGAGGAAATAGGTTTCGAGATTATAGGACCAGCGCGGAATGTCGGTGTAGTAGTCCTCTAGATAGGGGTTGTATGTTACCGATTCGAACTTTGGAGTCCATCCGTAATGCTTCGCGAGCATCCGGGTAAGAGTGGTTTTCCCGCAACCGATGTTTCCTGCTATTCCTATGTGCATTATTATGCGATTTTAGTGCTTAAAATTATTTATCGGACTTTTTGTCCTCTTTGCCGTCAGAAGCGAAGAACTTGTACTGGAAGAAAATCAGATAGAAAGTTCCCACAGTGACGCAGCTGTCGGCGAAATTGAATACAGGCTCAAAGAACTTGAACGGATGTCCGCCGACAAAAGGGACCCAGTCCGGCCAGACGGTGTCTATGATTGGGAAATAGAACATATCCACCACTTTTCCGAAAAGGAACGGCGCATAGTGTCCCCCGAACTCGGAGACCACCCCTGGGAGCGACTCGGAGAAGATGAGTCCGTAGAAAAAGCAGTCGAAGATGTTTCCGAGAGCCCCCGCCGTAATGAGCGTAAGCCCCACGAGCACCCCTGTCGGGACATCTTTTCTTTTGCACAGCCTGTTAATCCACCAGACGAGCACGCTGAAAAGCGCAATGCGGAAAAGCGACAGGAGGAGTTTCCCCACCCAGCCGCCGAACTTCATTCCGAAGGCCATTCCTTCGTTCTCGATGAAGTAGATCTTGAACCAGTCGCCGAACACATCAAAGTGATCGCCAAGAGCCATATTGGTCTTGACGAGCACCTTGATAACCTGGTCTATAACGACAAGCGCCACACCCAGAACGATGAGCCACTTGCCTTTGGACATTTT
>CAYNDY010000145.1:0-5030 GCA_964396105.1 uncultured Muribaculaceae bacterium | reverse complement strand
CCGGTCTGGTCAAGCGGGTAGCTGAACCAGTCTGAGCAGTCCTGATAGTTGTACGGGATGTACTCCGCGCAGTGAACGAAAGTCTGATTGTGCTTGCGGTTGATATAGATGTCCACCCTCAGTCCGTTTCCTGCGCCGGTCTCGGTCCAGTCCACCTTTGAAGGGTCGTTCTTCAGCGCGTCAAGCAGTTCGCTCTTGCGGCTTGCCTGGAAATATTTGATTTTCTTGCAGTACTTGACCCCGTTCTCCGTGTCCTTGTAGGCGTTTTTCATTGTGAAGAAAAGCACGATTCCGCAGAATGCGAGGCAGCAGCCGAGGATGTTCACGCCTACGGCTGAAGGAATTACAACGATGACGACGCCAGCAATCACGAGAAGGGCGCAGATGACTATATCGAGTGTGCTGTGCACACGTTTGAATTCTTTGTTCATAATCTTGATCATTTTATATATTGTTGAATATTAGGTTTTTTTAGGTCTATTGGAAGGGATACGCCCGAAAGGCAGCCGGGCATATCCACATTAAAGGTTTTGTTTTGCCGTTACGCACATATATAAACACAATTCTTCCTTCGGCGCTTGGCACCGAGGGGGGCGTAACAGGCGGAGGGGGAGAGGGATGCTAAATCCTCAGAATATGCAGTTTTATGAAGGAAGAGGGCAGAAGAAGCCAGAGACAACCTCCTGAAAGCGAGGCAATTACTTCTTTGCCTCCACGCACTGTGGAAACAAGGCGGCCATAGCGGCAGATACTTGGCCGGACGTTTTGCGAGTGCCGTTTGCCTTCGGAGAGGTTGCGCGAAGATGCCCCGCTGCAGTTCACCCTTGCGGATGGGACTTCGCAGCGCGCAGGCATAAAGGCGTTGCCCTTTTCGTCCAGAAATTCGTCCTTCTGCTCCCGTTCATCCTGAAGAATGTAACTCTCCACCTGCGGCGCGGCCCCGGAGAGGCTCTGCGACGCAAAATCAGCCTTCCCGTCCACGCCTTCAGAGAGAAGGATGGAGCCGAGAGCGGCGAGTGCAAGAGTTAAAATTTTCCTCATAATGTCCGAGCAGATAATCTATAAACAACGCAAAGATAACAATTTTAAATAAAATTGAAAGAGAAAGCTGGATGATATAACAGTTAGCAGGGGCTGAAGAAGGGGGCAGATGCAAGGAGCATAACGCAGTCAGATGCCTCCTTATGCGGCCCCGTAGGGCTCTATTCGGCCTTGCTCAGAGCCTCCTTCAGCTCGCGGTCGTAGCGAAGCCGCAGCTGCACACCTGCGGCCTGATAGTAGTAGCGGACAACCAGCTCCTCCTCGATGAACGGAACAATCTCGTCCTTTTTGAGGCGGATAAGCTGCTCCTTGTCCATTTCGAGAGCCTTGTTGATGGCGGAAAGCTGCTCCTCCACACCCTCTGAGAGCCCGTCTTTCTCCAGCTCCTTTTTCATCTGGTCGAAAAGCGCCTTGGCGCTGCTTCGGCAGTCGAACTCCTGGGTCTTGGCGAAGTTCACGAAATCGTCGAACTCCGCGTCGCTAAGGTGGAAACTCTCCACCGCCGGAATCGAAGCGTGCTTACGGACGAACTCAATCGCATAGCGGTCCAGAACTCCGTAAACCACAAGAGAATAGAGAATGCGGCTGTAGGAAGGAGCCTGAAGAACCACATCTGGAGTGATTCCGCCGCCGTCGCGGACAGTCCTTCCGTGCGCGGTCTTGAACTCGTGGGTCAGGGAGTCAGGAATGTGCCCCACGCTGCCGTCCTCGTTGCGGTGGCTGTAGTCGATGGCCTGGACGCAGCGGCCGGACGGAGTGTAGTATTTCGCTGTGGTGACCTTCAGCTGTCCGTTGTAGGCGACAGGGCGGATGGACTGCACAAGACCCTTTCCGTAGCTGCGCTGACCCATCACCGTGGCGCGGTCAAGGTCCTGAAGCGCACCGGTCACAATCTCCGAAGAGGATGCCGAGTTGGAGTCGATGAGGACTATAATCGGAATCTCGGTGTCAATCGGTTCTGTCGTGGTCCTGTATTCCTTGGTGTCTTCGGCGCGGCCCTTCGAGCTCATCACCAGCGAACCCTTGGGCACAAAGAGGCTGACTATGTTGATGGCCTCGGACATAAGTCCGCCGCCGTTTCCGCGAAGGTCAAGAATGAGCCTCTGCATACCCTGCTCCTTGAGCTTATAGTAGGCCGCACGTATGTCTGAGGATACGTTTTCGGTGAATCCGCTCTGAAGGATGTAGCCGTCCCTGCTGTTCAGCATCCCGGCGTATTCCACATCCGGAAGATGGATCCTCTCCCTCACAATCTCCAGGTCCTTGACCTCCCCGGTGCGCACTTTCTTCACCTTGAAGCGCACCTTTGTGCCCGGTTTTCCCTTCATTTTCTCCGAAGCCTCGGCGCTCTCCAGTCCCACGGTGCTTTCGCCGTTGATTTCCATAATCTCATCCCCGCACTGAAGTCCGTACTTCACCGCCGGCGAACCTTCGTAAGGCTCGTTTATAATCACATATTCACCTTTTTTCTTGTGGATAATCGCGCCTATACCCCCGTAGGATTTGGAAATCATCATCTGGAAATCTTCGTTTTCCTCCTCCGGCACATAGACGGTGTATGGGTCGAGCTGGGAAAGCATAGCGTCAATTCCCGCCTTCATAATCCTTCCGGCATCGAGAGTGTCGACGTAGGACTGGTTGAGCTGACGCACAATGGAGTTCTGGATTTCAGTCCATTGTCCGAGTTTGAAAGCCTTGCTCTGTGCCTCTGAGGGGGTGTTTGCCCCGAAAATGAGGGCCGCGCAGAAAAGGGCGGCCGCGAGTGCTGAGTGAATATGTTTCATATCTGTAAATTTCATTTGTACCTGTATATAGATGGCCTGTGTCCGGAATCAATAACCGTTCCCATTCGGACGCAAAGACACAAAGATACTAATCTATGCGGAATTTTGCTAATTTTGCGCCGTGTTTTGAGATTTGAACATCCATTTTTAGACAAACGGAATTTTATGAAACTGGTTTTTGCAACAGGAAACAAGGGAAAACTTCGTGAGGCGGCAGATATTCTCGGCGCAGGGGTGGAAATCCTCTCCCCGGCGGATCTCGGAATTGAGGGCGAGGCGGAGGAAACGGGAAGCACATTCGCTGAAAATTCCCTTCTGAAGGCTCAATATGTTTTCGACCGTCTCCCCGATGGGGCAGCAGACGCGGTTTTTGCCGACGATTCGGGCCTTGAGGTGGATGCTCTCGGGGGAGAGCCGGGGATATACACGGCGCGCTATGCCGGAGAGGATAAAAATTTCTCCGACAATATGGACAAGCTCCTTTCACGCCTTAGGGAAGCCGGGGCGTGGACCCCCGTGAGCCGTTCGGCAAGATTCCGCTGCGTCGTGACGCTCATTTTCCCTGACGGAAGACGGGTCGTTTCGGACGGAAGCCTCGAGGGCAGAATAGCCTCCGGGAAGGCAGGCTGCGGCGGATTCGGCTACGACCCAGTTTTCATCCCGACTGACGCGGAGCTAGGCAGTCTCCTGACCGACGGATATTCGCCGGCCGAGGTCGACACCCTTCGCGGAAAGACCCTCGCCGAAATCCCCGAAACCGCCAAAAACCAAATTTCCCACCGCTACAAAGCCCTTATGGGCATTGTGGGCGCGCTGAAATAGCTGTTACAATTATGACCACTTCCAATTTTGCAAGTCCCGCTTGCAAAATCTCGGAAGAATAGAAACGGATATATGACAAGAGGCGGCAAAAAAGAGAGCATTGAATTCATCCTTCTCCATTCGACCAAGTATGGGGACAATTCCCTCGTGCTCCACACTCTGAGCCGCGAATGGGGCCGCCGGAGCCTGTTCCTCCGCTCGGTTTCCGGCGCGTCGTCTCTTTCGGGAGCATCGTCAGGGGGTGGCCGCAGGGGAGGAGGAAGTGGAAGCCGCTCCGGGGTTATGAGCCTTGTGAGCCCGCTTAGCATTCTTGAGGGCGAAGTTTCCGTCAATCCGGTTTCGGCTTCGTCGATGATGACGGTAAGGGGGCTCGGGGCAGTCTGCCCGCTTCAGTCCCTGAGAACGAATTTCAGCAAGGCAAGTATCTCGATGTTCATCTCAGAGGTCCTTTTCCGCACCCTCCGGGAAGGAGCGAACGAAGAGGGGCTCTACGACTGGTGCGTAAAGAAAATTCTGCTTCTGGATGCGCTGGAAGGCAACTTCAGCAACTTCCATCTTCTCTTTCTCCTTGAACTCACGGTAGCTCTTGGGTTCCGTCCCGCCGCCGCAGACCTCGCTCCCTTCGTCCCGGAAACTCTCCGGAGCACTGCCGAAAAACTGATGAGTCTCCCCTTTGAAGAAGCGCTCCTCGTCCCGATGAAAGGCGAGGACCGCTCCATATTGGTAGAGTCAATCCTCGCCTACATAGAAACTCACTTGGAATATCCCCTGAACATCCGCTCCACAGCCATCCTCCGCGAACTTTTCTAAAGTTCGCGGGCAAAATACCCGCTACAGCCTCCAGACGGGAACCGCTGAAATTGAAAGGCCGTCCTGTAGAATCGTTTCTTCCTGTTCCCAGGTTATTATGCGGCATTTGCCGCACCCGGTGACTTTGGCGGCGGAGACAAGGCCACCTATCTCACGATCTCTATTTTCCGGAGTAAGTTCCCAGCATACTTGGACAAGTTCTCCGACATTCCCGCCCCGAAGAACTACGAAATCACATTCTCGGGAGTTTTCATTGAAATAGAAGATCTTGTCGTCGCTTCCCAGGCTGCGGTGGAGCCGGAGAAATACATTGTTCTCAAGGGCTTTGCCCTCGTCCGGCCCCGGACTGCTCAATACAGCCCTGCGCAGGCCGTTGTCGGCGACATAGTACTTCGCCGGCAGGGTTGACTCCTTGAGGACAGACCGCGTATAACTCGGGACTTTATACAGCAGGAATATGTTGCAGGCGTAGTCCAGCCAGTCATAGAGCGAATCCTTTGACACTTTCATTCCCTGCGACTTCAGTTCGTTGTAGATGTTGTTGACGCTGGTCGGCTTCGTGACATTCTCGAA
>CAYNDY010000144.1:0-5030 GCA_964396105.1 uncultured Muribaculaceae bacterium | reverse complement strand
AGCGGCAGAACTTTGATTCTCATTCCGCCGCCCCTTGTGCGGGAAACTTCCCCGACTGTGCCCACAGCCTCTCCGAGCGCTTTCCCGGCGTCAAGGCAGGCCCAACGGCCTCTTTTGCCGTCGAAGAAAACCTCGGTGAATCCCCTGTTGAAACTCTTTACCGGGTTAGGGGTGAATGCGCAGACGGCTCTGCCGAAGGACGCCCTCGTGAACTCTCCGGGAGCGGAAGCGACCAGAGCGTCAAGCGCCCTGGAATATGCCGCCACAATGTTCCGAACGTATGAAATGCTCTTCAGGCGGCCCTCAATCTTGAATGAAGTGACCCCGCCGCGGGCCATTTCCGGAAGCCTTTCCAGCAGCCGCAGGTCGCGGAGCGAGAGAAGCGTTCTGTTTTCGGCTACGGGCCGTCCTGGTCTAGGAGCCACCGAGCCTATGAATGGGCCCGTGGAGCCTGCAAAAGCGCCCTTTGAAGCGCTCTCAGGCCACTTTAGAAGCCTTCCCTCAGAGTCCACAAGGTCGTAGCGGGAGCGGCAGGCCTGGATGCACTCGCCCCGGTTCGCGCTGCGCGAAGACAGCATCTGTGAGAGATAGCACTGCCCGCTGTAGCAAACGCAGAGCGCCCCGTGCACAAACGCCTCCACTTCGCACTCCACCCCTGAGCAAATCTCCCGGACAGTTTCAAAAGGCAGCTCCCTTTCAAGCACGATGCGTGAAAAACCCAGGGCGGCAAAGCGGCGCGCCTCCTCCATGGTGCGGATTGAGCACTGCGTGGAGGCGTGAAGCGGAATGCTCAGCCTTTCGGGGTGGGCGAGGGAGTAGGCGGGAAGCGCCATATCCTGCACAATCAGCGCGTCCGCTCCTGCCTCCTGAAGTTTCTCGGCAAGAGACAGAGCATCACTGAGCTCGGAGTCGTAGATGATTGTGTTCAGAGTCACGAACACCCTCGCGCCGAACCTGTGGGCATACTCGCACAGCTCGCGGATGTCCTCAAGAGAGTTTCCTGCCGCCTGCCTTGCCCCGAATGCGGGCCCTGCAAGATAAACGGCATCGGCACCGCAGTCAATGGCCGCGATGCCGATTTCCCTGTTTCTTGCCGGAGCAAGCAGTTCAAGCGTCCTCATTGAAGTTGCTCTGAACCGTAAGATTTATTTGCTGAGAGCCGCGATCTGAGCCTTGGCAACCTCAGTGTACTTAGGATTTGAAAGAATCTGGTTGTAGTACTTTACAGCAGCCTCTTTGTTACCCTTCTTCTGATAGCTTACAGCGAGGGTGCAACGGATGTCGTCAGCCTTCTTGTCGTTAGGAGCGACGGTGAGGAATTTCTCGAATGCGGCGATTGAATCATCGTCCTTGCCGAGTTTCTGAGCTGACATACCTGCGAAATAAAGGGCGTTGCCGTTCTCGAGGTAGGCGTTGGATTTCATTGCAGCGTCGTAAGCGGCAGCATATTTCTGGCCTTTGAGCGCTGTCTGAGCCTCCTTGAGGAACATATTTGAGAGCTGTTTGTTGGCAGCCTTCTCCTGACCGTTCTCAGCGGCGGCGAGATATGCCTGCTCGGCCTCAGTGAGTTTGCCGGCCTTGGTGTATGCCATTCCGAGGCGGAGCTGTGCGGTTGCATTTGTCGGGTTGAGCTCAATCACCTTGTTGTAGGCAGCGATTGCGCCTTCAAAATCCTTTGCGTTCAGAAGGTCGTTGGCCTTGTTCATAAGAACCTGAGGCACAAGGGCTTCAGCGTCCTCAACAACATCTGTGGCTCCATATTCCTTAGCCACTGCGACAGCTTCGTCAATCTCGGCGAGTCCCTTGTCGTAGTTGCCGTCCTTGATGGAAGCCTTTGCGATGTTGAACATAATCTTAGGGATGTATTCCTTGCAGTTTCCTACCATTTCGGCTCCCTCCTCGCCGCAAGCCTCAGCCATTGTGAGAGCGGATTTGAAGTTGTCAAGAGCCTCGGCGTCGTTTCCGGCCTGAAGGGCCATAGCTCCGTTGTTGTAAGTTTCAGTTGCCTGCGCCATATCCTGCGCAGAAACAGCGACCGCAGTAGCGAGTGATGCTGCAAGAACGAGTAATACTTTCTTCATAATCAATAATTTATGTTCATTTTAAGCTTAGTGCCGGGGGTATCATAGGCAAAAACCTCGCCGCTAAAATCCGTCCCCCGAAGCGTACAAGTCGCAAAAATAGCAAATATTTACCGTAAAACCGAACAAACGCCCCAAAAATTCAAATTCTCCGCCCCCAGCCCCGTTTCAAGGAGGCGGCAACATTTTCAGTTCTGACGGAAAATCACTAACTTGCGGCGTTTTTCACAATTCATCTTATTTTTATGGACATCAAGCATTCTGAATGCCTTTGGTCAGAGGGCACTGCGACGGCCCCCGTCTCCTACATCTCTCCCGAGATTGAAGCAGTTACTCTTGCCGCCGAACGGGGATTCGCCCAATCCGGCGATGGAAAAATCAAAATTGGAGCATATTCTTATGATGGCGAATTTTAGATTAATACTCATTGCGGCATCGCTGTCAATTCTCACCGGATGCTCCGCAACAATGCTTGAAACCAAAACCGAAGGCGCCAGGGCCTTCACAATCAAGGTGCTCACGCCCGGAGAAAAGGCCACTCAGACATCAGAGACTGGGTCTCAAGCCGGAGAAGCCGCCCCCGGGACAAAAACCTCCGTCGGGGAAAACTGGAGCGTAAGCTGGAACAGTGGCGATGCCCTTGCCGCCGTCATCAACTCCACCGACGCGACCTTCACCTACAGCGGCGACGACACATTCACCACATCCTCGTGGACTCCCGCGGAGGGAACCGAATATGAATGGAAACTTCTCTACCATCCGAGTCATAAGCAGTATTTTACGGCGAGCAAAATCGGAACAGGCGAATACACATCGAGTTACTTTGCTCTCCCGATAAGCGGCACCCAGGCCTCCCCGGGCGACAAATCCCACCTCGGAGGGCAGCCGCTCGCGGGCTACGCCACCTCAACTGGCACGGAGCAACCTTCTATCGAGATGAAACACCTCACAACGGTCTTTGCGGTGCAGGTGACAAACTCCACCTCGAAAGCCATCAACATCGCCTCTGTCAGCGTAGAGAATGACGCCTCCGCCGCAATGAGCGGAAGCTTCAACCTCAACCCGGAGGAAGGACTCGTGCAGGGGGTAAGCGGCAAGACAAACGCATATTCTTCCGTTTCCGTTTCCAACGGAGTCATCTCCGCAGGGGCGACGGGGGAATTTTATGTGCCTTCCGCCCCATTCTCTCTATCCTCAGGAAGCACCCTCACAGTCCGCCTCACCGACTCCGACGGGGGCACGGCCTCATTCAGCAAAGTCTGCTCGGTGCCCGTCAGTTTCAATGCCGGAGGCTACAGGACAAGGGCCGTCACAATCTCGGAGGGGGACATCACAGAGGCGAGATATTACGCAAAGGTCACCGGCACGGATGAACTCACCGACGGAGAATACCTTATTGTCTGCGAGGCGAAAAATGTTGCCCTCAACGGTGCTCTGTCCACTCTTGATGCGTCAGGCAACTACAAGGCAGTCACCATAACCGACGGAAAGATACTATCCACCGATGATGTCGATGCCATCTCGTTCACCTATTCTCTCGCCGCGAAAACTCTTCAGAGCCGTAGCGGATACTACATCGGACGCGCAGCCTCCTCCAACGGGCTTGATTCAAGCACATCCTCAGCCTACGCAAACACCATCACTTTTGACAGCAAGGGCAACGCTATTATAGCCGGCTCAGGCGGTCCAGCCTTGCAGATCTACACCGCCAGCGGAGATATGAGGTTCAGATATTACAAATCATCTCAGACTCCGGTGCAGCTCTACAAGCTCCACAGCGGGACTGTGGAACCGGCAAAGGATGTACAACTCTCCATTTCCTACGATGCTGAAAAAATCAGCCAGAACGGGGTGACCCTCTGGTGCACCGTGGAGGGGAATGACGCCGCAACGCCTTCCGCCGCCGCTTTCGAATACGGCAGAACTTCCGCCCTCGGGGGCAGTGCCGCTGCAGACATCTCAGGGGCATATTTCTGGAAATATCTCGACGCTCTCCGCGCCGGAACAACCTACTATGTCCGCGCATACGCAATCGTTGACGGGCATAAATACTACAGCGACACCGTTTCGTTCAAGACCGAGGAAGGCTCGGGCGAGGTCGTTTCGGGGGCCGAGTTCGCCTACTCGCTCTGCTGCGAGTTCCCAGCCGTGGATGTATCGGAAGGGGCTCTGACAACAAGCGGAAGCAGCTCCGCCTACGGAGACAAGTGGTACAACACTCCGACCAACTCCTCGACGCAGATGGTCGTAACCCACACCTTCGAGAACGGCGGCGCCCTTAACAGGACCTACTCCCTTCTTTTCGACACCACCAAACGGTGCGCCCTCTGGGTTGCCTGCGCCTTCAACAGCACGACCTGGGGGGACAAGGATGTGGGAAGGCAAGAGAAATGGGGCTACGACCCGGCAATCTCGGAGAGCCTTCAGCCTTGCCTCACAAACACCTACAACGCCTACAACGGCAACTCGTTCTCAAGAGGCCATCAGGTAGCATCGGGAGACAGACAGACGACAGTCTCCGAAGACAACCAGACCTTCTATTACTCCAATATGACCCCACAGAACCAGACGCTCAACGGGGGCAACTGGATGCAACTGGAGAGCGCAGTCCAGTCCTACGGCAACTCAGTCAGCGGGCTTGACACCCTCTATATGGTAACTGGGCCTATATTCGACGAGGGCTACGTAAGTACCACCGACAAGGCCGGAAACGCCTGCGCAATCCCGAGCCGCTACTACAAGTGTCTGATGCGCTGCACTTTCGACGCCAATGGGGAGGTCACCGCCGCAAAGGGAGTCGCCTACCTCACCACCGGCAACAACGCCGCGGCCAACACCGCCTACAGCGGCTGGACGACGACAATCGACGCGGTGGAGGAGCTGACAGGGTTCAACTTCTTCGCTTCCGTCCCTGAAGACATCCAAAGCCAGGCCGAGTCCACCTCCGCC
>CAYNDY010000143.1:0-5052 GCA_964396105.1 uncultured Muribaculaceae bacterium | reverse complement strand
ACGCGAATCCTCCTCAGACTGAATCCTTCTGAATGTCGGGATTCGGGCATAAGTTTGATGCTCATTTTATTGCTCAGCGTGGAGCAAAAGAGGCCGGATAGAAGATGGGATACAAGGCTCTCGACGAGCCCAATACCGGAGCAACCTTTAGGCCCAGAGGATTTGGAAGAGGAGAACAACGCGGTAGACCGCTTTTAGACGGCCTCTTTTATAGCGCGTAGGCGCGGACGTCGTCGGCCGTAATGGTCGCGCCGGCGAGAATCAGCAGCCTCTCGACCACATTGCGCAGCTCCCTGATGTTGCCCGTCCAGCTGCGCTCCACCAGAAGGTCAATCGCCTCCTGAGTGATCGGGCGCGGACTTTTGCCGGACTCGCTGCTTATCTGCTTGATGAAATAGTCCACCAGGAGCGGAATGTCGCTCTTGCGCTCGTCAAGAGACGGGACATTGATTACGATGACGCTTAGGCGGTGGTAGAGGTCCTCGCGGAAATTTCCCTTGGCGATTTCCTCCCTGAGGTTCTTGTTCGTTGCGGCAATCACCCTCACATCCACGGTGATGTCCTTGTCGGAGCCCACCCTGGAGAGTTTCCGCTCCTGAAGCACGCGGAGCACCTTGGCCTGTGCGGAAAGGGACATATCGCCGATCTCGTCGAGGAAGAGAGTGCCTCCGTCAGCCTGCTCGAACTTGCCCTTGTGCTGCTTCACGGCGGAAGTGAAGGAACCTTTCTCGTGGCCGAAAAGTTCGCTCTCGATGAGCTCCGAAGGGATGGCCGCGCAGTTTACCTCTATATATGGCATCTGGCTGCGGAGACTCTTCTGGTGAAGCGCCCTCGCCACAAGCTCCTTGCCCGTTCCGTTGCTGCCCTGGATGAGCACGCGGGCGTCGGTCGGAGCCACTTTCTCAATCATATCCTTCACCTTCTTCATCCCCTCTGACTCTCCGATCATCTCCTGTCCATAGACCTTCTTCTTCAGAACCTTCGTCTCCTGAACGAGGTTGGAGTGCTCGGTGGCGTTCTTGAGCGAGACGATAATGCGGTTAAGATCCGGCGGTTTCGGGAGGAAATCGAACGCTCCCTTCTTGATGCACTCGACGGCCGTCTTGATGTCTCCGTGCCCCGAAAGCATAATCACCGGGGTTTCTATGCCCTTTTCTCTCAGAGCGTCAAGCACTTCCTCTCCGGAAAGGTTCGGCATCTTCACATCGCAGAAAATGACGTCGTATTTCTCTTTGTCCGCCATCTCCACTCCCTGAGCACCGTCTTCGGCGGTCTCTACGGTATGACCTTCGTCTTCGAGAATGTCGGCCATACTGGAGCGTACATTGCGCTCGTCATCTATCACAAGAACTTTCATAATCTATATATTATTTCCGCGCAAATATCGCATATTTTTTGCAAAAATTTAATCATATTCTTAATTTTGCCGTCCAATTTGGGAACGTCGTATGAAAACCGCAGGAAATATCCCCGACATAACAATTGCCATTGACGGCTACTCGTCAACGGGCAAAAGCTCTTTCGCGAAACTCATCGCGCAGGAGCTCGGTTTCCATTATCTCGACTCGGGCGCCCTCTACAGGGCCGTGACCCTTTATGCGCTGGACCATAAGCTCATAGACTCCGAAAACAGGATTGATGTCCCTGCGCTGTCCCTCGCGCTCCGGGATCTTGACATCCATTTCGAGGACAAGGGCCGGGGAAGCAAAACCTACATCGGAGGGGACTGCGTCGAGCATAAAATCCGCAGCCTCAGGGTTTCGGGGAAGGTCAGCCCGATTTCCGCAGTGCCAGAGGTCCGCGACTATGTCAACCGGCGTCTTCGCGAGATAGGCCGCGGCGGAAGGATAGTGATGGACGGAAGGGACATCGGCACGACGGTTTTTCCCAATGCGGAATTGAAGATTTTTATGACTGCGGACCCCGTGGTGAGGGCTCAGAGAAGAGCGGCGGAAATGGAGGCCAAAGGCGAGAAGGTGAGCATCGGAGAGGTTCTGGAAAACCTCAAGCAGCGTGACTTCATCGACTCCTCCCGGGCGGTTTCCCCTCTTACGAAGGCCCCTGACGCAGTCGAACTGGACAATTCCACAATGACTCTTTCCCAGCAGATGGACTGGGTCATCGGGATTCTCCACAGCCGCTTCGGAGTTGCGGTTTCAGAGGATTAGACGCTCCGGCGGCACAATCAAAAGGAAAGAATACACAATGGCAGCGACAGTCGATGTAGATAAGAATTCGGGCTTCTGTGCGGGAGTCATCCGGGCGGTGAACATCGCCGAGGAAAGGCTTGAGCACAGCGACGGCCACAAGCTCTTCTCGCTTGGAGCTTTGGTTCACAACGAACTGGTTCTCAGCGCCCTCGAGAAGTCCGGAATGGTGACCATCGACAAGGATGACTTGGATGATATGGCTCCGGTGGGGGAGGGGGCGGACCTGATTATCCGCGCCCACGGTGAACCCCCCGCAACCTACGAAAAGGTGCGCGCGCTCGGGTTCAATGTGATTGACTGCACCTGCCCCGTCGTGCTTCAGCTTCAGAAGAAAATCAGGGAGGCGTATCTCCGTTTCAAGAAGGCCGGCAAGGGTCAGATTGTGATTTTTGGAAAAATCGGCCACGCCGAGGTCCTCGGGCTTGTGGGGCAGACGGACGGAGAGGCCATTGTGGTGGAGAACCTTCAGATGCTGGAGGAGAAGATCTCCGACGGAACCATCCGCACAAGCACCCCGACGGAAATTTTCAGTCAGACCACCAAGAGCCCCGAGGAATATGCGAAGGTCTGCGCAAGGCTTGCGAAGGTAAGGGGATTGCGCCTAAGGCTCAAAGTCCACAACAGCATCTGCCGTCAGGTTGCGACTCGCCATTCCCGTCTCGGCGCATTCGCCCGCAGCCACGATGTCATAGTCTTTGTCTCCGGAAAGTCAAGTTCCAACGGCAAGGTGCTCTGCGATTTCTGCAAGAGCGTGAACATCCGCACCTACAATATCAGCAGCGTGGACGAGATTTCGGACGGCTGGTTCCGCCCGGACGACAAAATCGGGGTGTGCGGAGCCTCTTCCACTCCCAAGTGGCTACTGGAGGAGACGGCGGCGAGGATTCGCGAGATTTTGTAAAAATGTATTAACTTTGCGCGCGCAAATCGCCCTAAAAAGCGCATTGCGGCGTCAGACTCCTGAACGATAATAATTTAACAACATTCAATTTATATGGCAACAACAGCAGATTTCAAGAACGGACTCTACCTTATGTACAACGGTAAGCCGTGCTCAATTGTTTGGTTCCAGCACGTTAAGCCGGGCAAGGGCCCCGCTTTCGTAAAGGCTAAACTCCGTAACCTCGAAAACGGTCGTATCCTCGAGAACACTTTCACAGCCGGCGTCAAGATTGACACCATCAACGTGGAGAGGCGTCCATACCAGTTCCTCTACAAGGATGAGGACGGATTCAACTTTATGCACGAGGAGACCTACGAGCAGATTCACCTCGACACCGCCCTCGTTGAGAACGCAGACCTTATGAAAGAGGGTCAGCACGTGGAGATGATGTTCCTCGCAGAGGACAACGACGAGCGCTGCCTCACCTGCGAGCTCCCTACCTACGTTGAGCTTGAGGTCACCTACACCGAGCCTGCAGTGAAGGGCGACACCGCTTCCACTTCAGCTCTGAAGGAGTGCACCCTCGAGACCGGCGCGATGATTATGGTTCCGCTCTTCATCAACCAGGGCGAGAAAATCCGCGTCAATACCGAGGACCGTTCTTACGGCGGACGCGTACAGTAAAAACCGCCTGAGCGGCGCGCTTACTTTGTTGCAGGCTCAATTTTAATCCTCACAACCCCTCAGGTTGCTCCGGTTAAAATCTCCCCTGCGTCGCGTAATCACACCACTCATACGATTTTTACACGTTTTGCTTTATATGAAGGTCAGCGAATCGCTGACCTTTTTGTTTTTGACGCTTCTGTTTTGCACGAAATTTGCGCGAAGTACGGGTTCATTTTGATAACATTATGGCAAAGATTAACACAATCGGAGTTCTCACTTCGGGTGGAGACGCTCCGGGTATGAATGCAGCCGTGAGGGCCGTCACAAGAGCGGCGATTTACAACGGCTGGAGAGTAATGGGAATTTACAGGGGCTATGAGGGCCTCATCAACAACGAGATACAGGAATTCACCTCACAGAGCGTCAGCAACACGATCCAGAGGGGCGGAACCATCCTCAAGACTGCACGTTCCGAGGCGTTTATGACCCCGGAGGGAAGGCAGATCGCCTACGACAATATGAAGGCCGCAGGCATCGACGCCCTCGTCGTCATCGGAGGAAACGGCTCCCTCGCAGGCGCGCAGATTTTCGCTCAGGAGCACGATGTCCCTTGCATCGGACTTCCGGGCACCATTGACAACGACCTCTACGGCACCGACTCCACAATCGGATATGACACCGCCCTGAACACCATCGTCGAGTGCGTGGACAAAATCCGTGACACAGCAACCTCCCACGACCGCATCTTCTTCATCGAGGTGATGGGACGCGACGCGGGCTTCCTTGCTCAGAACAGCGCCATCGCATCCGGCGCCGAGGCCGCAATCATCCCTGAGGACAAGACCGACGTGGACCAGCTGGAGCAGTTCATCAGCCGCGGATTCCGCAAGAGCAAGAACAGTTCGATAGTCCTCGTTTCCGAGAGCAAGAAGGACGGCGGCGCAATGCACTACGCAGAGCGCATCAGGACTGAATATCCTCAGTACGACGTCCGCGTGACCATTCTCGGACACCTCCAGAGGGGAGGCACGCCGAGCGCGTTCGACAGGATTCTGGCAAGCCGTCTGGGAGTCGCCGCAATCGACGCACTCAACGACGGGCAGCGCAACGTGATGGTGGGCATTTCAAACGACAAAATCGTTTACGTTCCGTTCAACAAGGCAATCAAAATCGACAAGCCGATTGACCGTGAGCTGATAAATGTCCTCCACGTCCTATCAATTTAATTTTGCTGAGAAATAAAAAATTACTACCTTTGTCGCCCCTATGTGAATAGGGACGCAACTAAAGTAT
>CAYNDY010000142.1:0-5056 GCA_964396105.1 uncultured Muribaculaceae bacterium | reverse complement strand
TGGGGATTTTTTACGGCCCCCTGGGCCGGCGGGCAGAAGCCCTTGTCAAGTTTCTTGCGAAACTTGAGTTACCTTACCATTTATCTTTATAAAGGCGAACTCGAATAACTGCACAATTAAAGCAACATTGAAAGACCTCAAGAAAGCATTTTTATGCTAACATTTTTATTGCCTTATCAAGGCATTTTGCAAACATCTCCACCTCCTCGAGACTGTTGTACGGGGCGAGTGAGGCGCGGAGCATTCCGGTGACGCCGAAGCGCGTCATCACCGGCTCTGCACACATCTGCCCTGAGCGCACCGCCACTCCCATCTTGTCCAGAATGAGCGCAAGGTCCTCGTGGTGAACCCCCTCCACGCTGAACGAATAGACAGGGATTTTCGGCTCGGCCGTGCCGTAGAGTCTGACCCTCGGATTCTCACTGAGAACAGAGCAGAGGGCAAGGGAAACTTCCTCTTGCTGCTTCTCTATCTCTTTATCCCTCAAAGACTTAGCAAATTCAACTGCGGGTTTGAGCGTCGCCTGGGCGATAAAATTCTGCGTCCCTGCCTCGAACTTCATCGGAAGCGGGGCAAAAGTGGACTCAGTGAGCGAAACCTCACCCACCATCTCTCCGCCGCTGAGAAACGGCGGCATCGCCTCAAGATATTTCCTCTTTCCATAGAGCACTCCGCTGCCCGTTGCCGCATACATCTTGTGTCCCGAGAAGGCGTAAAAGTCGCAGTCAGTTTCCCGCACGTCCATCCCGCAGTGCACAACGCCCTGCGCTCCGTCAACAAGAACGGGAACGCCTCTCGAGTGGGCAATCTTAACGATTTCCTTCACCGGATTCACAACTCCGAGCACATTGGAAACCTGCGTCACGGCAACAATCCGCGTCCTCGAGTCGATGAGTTTTTCAAGTTCCTCCACTCTCAGCGCGCCGTCATCCCCGACAGGGATAAACCTCAAAACGGCTCCCTTCCGTTTGCAGAGAAGCTGCCAGGGAAGAAGATTGGAGTGGTGCTCTGCCTCGGAAACAATGATATTGTCTCCTTCACCGACAAAAGCGTCGCCGAAGGAATAGGCGACCAGGTTAATCCCTGCTGTGGTGCCACTAGTGAAAACAATCTCCGCTTTGGACTCGGCACCGAGGAACTCCCGGACAGCCTCACGGGCCTCCTCATAGTGATCCGTTGCCACAGAGGAAAGATAGTGGACAGCACGGTGGATATTGGCGTTGGCCTCACGTGAATAGCGGTCCTGCATCTCGAGGACAGAGTCCAGACGCTGGGAGGTTGCGGCATTGTCAAAATAGACCAGCGGCTTCCCGTAAACTGAAAGGGAAAGAGCGGGGAATCTTGAACGTATTTCTTGAATTGTCATATTCGTAAAAAGTTTCTATACCAGTCTAAGCAGCCTGAAGCCACGCTGACTTTCATTGAAAGCCACAGGGCTAGAGTCCAAACGACAAACGTGCAAAATTACAAAATACTCTTCTATCTTGCGAAAAATTATCCTACTTTTGCAAACGGGTCATTAGGCGCCCTGCCCTCAAAACTTGCACTTTCAAAAATCACAAGAGGAGCCGTCAGGGCCAAGAACCGGTAAAACTTCACTCAAAACCAGATACAATTTCAAATTATGATTGATTACATAAAAGGCACTGTCGTCGAGATTTTCCCGACAGAAATGACGCTTGAATGCCACGGCATCGGCTACAAAATCCTGATTTCGCTCCAGACTTTCGAGGCTCTTAAAACGAGCACTGAGGCTACGGTTTACATCCACCACTATCTTCGCGAAGACGACGAGCAGTACTTCGGATTCGCATCCAAAGACGAGAGGGAACTCTTCCGCCTTCTCATCGGAGTCTCCGGAGTCGGCGCGGCAACGGCGAGAATGATGCTCTCTTCGATGAGCTCCGACGAGCTTCGCACCGCCATTTTGTCCGAGGACATCAACCGAATCAAGAGCATCAAGGGCATCGGAATGAAGTCCGCCCAGAGACTCATTCTCGAGCTCAAGGACAAGATCACAAAGGGCGAAGGAACAGACCAGCCGGCCATTTTCCAGGGCGGAGGAAACCCGAATATGGAGGAAGCGACTACGGCTCTTGTTATGCTCGGGTTCACAAAGCCGAATGTCACCAAGGCGCTCGCAGCAGTGGTCAAAGAGAATCCGGAAGCGACGCTGGAGCAACTAATCAAAGGCGGCCTGAAACATTTGTAATCTGTTTAAAAAGGCGAATTACTGCGTTGAGGTATATTATGAGTTCCACGTGGAACTTGATATAAAAAAAATAAAGGCATCGAAAAAGAGAGTTCGATGCCTTTTATTGTATCAATAACCGCTAAACTATCTGCCGAAATAGACGAGCAGGACTGAAATATCAGACGGAGAAACGCCCGAAATGCGCGACGCCTGAGCAATGGTTTGCGGCGCATATTTCTTCAGTTTCTGCCGACATTCAATCGACAGCGACTCCACCCTGTCAAAGTCAAAGCCTTCAGGAATGCGAAGATTTTCAAGCCGCATCAGTTTGTCGGCAACCTGACGTTCGCGCTCGATATAACCTTTATACTTTATATGAATGTCGACAATGTCAAGAATCGAATCGCGATAGATTTTTGAAATTTCGGCAGACTCATTCTCGCAGCAGGACTCCGGAGCAAAACTCATAGCCAGTTCAGCATTCGCTTTTGCGGCAGATTTCTCAGCACTCACCTCGGCCGGTTCAAACTCGCTCTCCCCCACTCCGTACTTAGTAAGAGTTCCACGTGGAACAAAATTTAAGATTTCGGAGACTGTAACCTGCGGACGTGAGACCAAATCGGAAAGCCGCTTGCGGCAAGGAATCTCAGTCGAAGACTTGGAGGAAAGATAATCGTTAACGAGTTCAGGCTTGATTGAATACTCTCCAAAGAACGACTCCATTTTATCCACAGCATCATATTTCCGCATAGTGAAGTCATAGCGGGCATCGTCAGCAAGGCCGATCTTATGGGAGAGCGGAGTAAGGCGGAAATCCGCATTATCCTGCCGGAGCAAAATCCTGTACTCGGCCCGTGAAGTAAACATTCTGTAAGGCTCGTCAACTCCCTTCGTTATGAGGTCGTCAATCAGGACTCCGATATAAGCCTCGTCCCTTTTCAAGACAAAAGGATCCTTCCCGGCAACTTTAAGATGCGCGTTGATTCCGGCCATCAAGCCCTGCGCGGCAGCCTCCTCGTAACCGGTGGTTCCGTTAATCTGACCGGCGAAGAAAAGACCGTCGATGGACTTGAGTTCCAGCGAAGGGCGAAGCTGAGTCGGGTCGAAGTAGTCGTACTCGACAGCGTATGCCGGGCGATAAATCCTGACATTCTCCAGACCCTTGATGTGTCGAAGAGCCTCAAACTGAACTTCGAGAGGAAGCGAGGACGAGAAGCCCTGAAGATAATACTCGTTCGTGTTCAGACCTTCCGGCTCAAGGAAAAGCTGATGCTCAGTCTTGTCAGCGAAAGTGCGGAGCTTGTCCTCGATGCTCGGACAGTAGCGCGGGCCTATGCCTGTAATCTTTCCGGAGAAAAGCGGAGAGTCCTTGAAGCCGGCGCGAAGAATGTCGTGAACAGTCTCGTTGGTGTGAAGAATGTAGCAAGGCATCTGGCGGGAGAGATTCTGCGCTGCGGAAAGAAAAGGAAGGAAAGAAAATTTCTCAGGAGCCGAGTCGCCGCACTGAACAGGAAGAGAGGAAACATCCACTGAGGAAATGTCAATTCTCGGAGGAGTGCCGGTTTTCATTCTTGCGGTTTTTACTCCCATCCCTTTCAACTGCTCGGTCAGTCCCCAGGAGGACAACTCCCCTATCCTGCCTCCGACAAAATCGTTGTGACCGATGAAAAGCCGTCCGGAAAGGAAGGTCCCGGCGGTCAGGATAAGCGCTTGAGATTTGAAAATTGCTCCGGTAGTCGTGCGACAGCCCGTGATTTTTGAATTCTCGAAAAGAAATTCAGTGACAGTGTCTTGGTAAATATCTAATAGACAATTAGTTTCAAGGATTTTTCGCCAAATTTGCGTGTAGCGGTTTTTGTCGCGCTGAGCCCTAGGACTCCACATTGCCGGACCTTTAGAACGGTTGAGCATCCTGAACTGAAGAGTTGAAGCATCAGTGACAATTCCCATATAACCGCCGAGCGCGTCAATTTCACGCACAATCTGTCCCTTCGCAATTCCGCCCACCGCAGGGTTGCAGGACATCTGCCCGAAGCGGTTCATATCCATAGAAATGAGAAGAGTCCGCGAGCCCATCGAAGAAGCGGCCATTGCAGCCTCACATCCGGCGTGTCCTCCTCCCACAACTATGACATCATATTCGTTAAATGCCGCCAAAATATAGATAATTATTTAATAATCAATAAATTAAATTCATCAAAAGACAAAAGCACAGGCCAGAAGGAATGAATTACAAGAGCTCGCGAAGGGAAAGATAGTAGTTCTCCTTCGAGCGCATCATCTTGATGTCCTCCTCGGTGTGGTCGTCGTAACCGATAAGATGCAGAAGGCCGTGGATAATGACCCTGTTAAGCTCGTCCTTGAACTCGGTGCCATATTCGATGCTGTTCTCCCTCACAGAATCTACGCTGATAAAAAGGTCACCGGAAAGACGGTCACCCTCGCAGTAGTCGAAAGTGATGATGTCGGTGTAGTAGTCGTGCTGGAGATATTTCTGATTTATGTCAAGGATATATGGGTCTGAGCAGAAAATGATGGAGATGTCCCCTATTCTGAAAATTTCGCTCTCAGCCGCAAGTCGAAGCCAGGCGTTGGTACGGCGCCTGTCCCTGAAGACAAAATCAGTGTCCTGAAAATAATATGAAATCATATAGTAAAAAATAATCAAAAACGGGGGTGCGGGAGAACCTTCAAAAAAAACGCAGGCTTACCGAAATCACCCGAAAACGGGGGCAAAGTTACATCTTACAAAAGGCAATAGGAAATAATTTTGGAAGATTTTGCAAAACAAAATTTGTTATAAAAATTATTATGCCTAACTTTACCCGACTTTCTGAAAAAGGGCAAGATAAAGACTCCCCT
>CAYNDY010000141.1:0-5098 GCA_964396105.1 uncultured Muribaculaceae bacterium | reverse complement strand
CTGCCAGATTGACAAGCTGGAGCGTGCGCTTGAGAGTGAGGCGCCTGCCTGTGATAACGAAGAAGAAGGCTGCGGCGAGGGGGAAAACTAAATTTCCCAAAATTTGTAAAACTTTAGGCAATGCAAAATCAATTTACCAAGCCGGCGGAAGATCTTGCCGGCGGCGCTATGGAATATGTTGACCGGAAGGTTGACGAGCTTAAACTGCGTACGGTGAAAGGACTCTCGCTAACCCTCAGTAAGGTTCTTGTCGCCACTATGATGATTTCACTGGGAACAATAGTCCTTATGGCCTCGGCCTTCGGAGGGGTGCTTCTTCTCGGAGACCTCATCGGGAGCTATGCCGCAGGGGCATTCATCATAGCGGGAGTTTTCCTCATCGCGCTGATTATCCTGTTCCTGGTTCGCAAAAAACTGTTTGTAGGCGGTTTCATCAAACTGTTCCTCGCCCTTTTCTTTGACGAGGAAAACGCAGAGGAGGTCCAGGAATGAAATACACTGATATAAAGACGCTTGCGGAGCTGGACTCCGCAATCAGGGCCGCAAAGGGAAAGGCGGAGGCTAAAGCCGCGAGGGTGAATGAACTCTGGGCCGAGGCCCGGGAAGCCTACAGCGGAACAAATCTCATCGCGTCGGGGCTTCGCGGCGCGTCGGGGATTATTCCGTTTGATAAGATTGCGCTGTGGGGGCTGCGCGCCCTGCGCAGAAAATTACGCGGTTAACCCCGGCTCTTAATAGTTAGGCGTTGCGCTTGGCTTCACGCTTTTTCAGATAGACGTTCAGAAGCGGAAGGAGGAAGGAGATGACTGAGGCGGTGAGCCAGAAAACGGAAACCGGACCGAAATCGTACTCCACTATCTTCTCCACTCCGTCAACAATCTCGGTAGTGGCATATTTGTCGATAAGGCGGCCGCTCACTACATCCTGAATGCCGGCAGCGACATAACTTGCAAGTCCCACGACTCCAAGCGCCGCTCCTGAGACCTCCCTCGGGACGATGTCAACAGCCATAAGTCCGCCGAGGAAGCAGATGAGGGCTCCCACCGCCGTGCCGAAGAGCGCCATAGCCACTCCATTGAGCACCACTGAGTTGCCTCCGTAGAGGAAAATCGCGAAAGACACCGAAAGAAGCACTCCGCAAAGCAGAGCCGGAATATACCTGTCACCCTTGAAAAGCTTGTCGGAGAGCCACCCGGAGAGCGCCGTGCCGAAGATGCCGAGCAGGGCGTTGACGGAAACGATCGTAGTGGCCATTTCAAGAGAGAAATCCTTGGCCTTCTGAAGAAACAGCACTCCCCAGCCGTTCAGGGCATAGCGGCTTATGTACATAAATGCGCTTGCGAGAGCAAGAACCCAGACTTTGGGGTTCTTGATGACTTCCCACTGCTTGCGGGCCACCTGCGCGGCGCGGCTTCCGCTTTTCGCTGCGGCAGCGGCCTTCCTCTGGGCATATTCTTCGTCGGAGCACTCACCGGAGAGCACCTCCACGGGACGCAGGCCCTTGCTCTCAGGGGTATCGTGAAGCATCAGAAGGATTATAACAACCCCTATTACGCCGGCAACCGCAGAACCGAAGAACCCGGCCTGCCAGCCTGCCGCAGAAACTATGAGTCCCACAAAGATGAATGAAAGGAACTCGCCGAGATTGTGCGCAAGGCACCAGAATCCGTAATATGTTCCCCTTATTTTAAGAGGGAACCATCTCGAGAGAGACACCACGCAAGGAGCCGCGCCCATAGACTGGCCCCAGCCGTTGATGCCCCACATAATCGCGAACAGTATGAATATGAATGCGTTGGCGGCACCTGCTCCCGCAGCCTCAACTCCGAGAAGCCCCATAATGGTGTTTGCAGCGGCCGAAATTATAAGGCCCGTCGCCATAAACCGCTTGGCGTTGCAGTAGTCGCCCAGAAATCCGTTCAGGAACTTGCCGATTGCGTAGGTGAACAGAAGGCAGGATCCGATGACGCCGAGCTGGGATGCGCTGAGGAATCCGCTGTCGATAATCGGCTGCTTCATCACATTGAGCGATGTGCGGCAGACATAGTAGAGTCCGTAGCCGAGCGTGATTGCAAGGAAGGACTGGAAACGGAGTTTCTTATAAGTTTTCTGCTCCTCGGAAGGATTGTCGTAGCGCTGAGCCGCCGGCTCGCTTATTTTAAAAAAATTCAAGAATTTATTCGCCATCAGCTATTTAGCCATTTACAAGTATTTAACTTATTTAAGTGTATTTAACTTATGGGTTGCGAATTTACGCAATTTTAGAATACCTATGAAATTAAAATTCCGTCTTTGATGGGACATTTTGCGGCAAAGGCGCCCGAAAGGTTCAAAAAAAAGAAAAATCTATTCAAAAAAAACAAAAATCTTCGCTGACCCCTTGATATTTCCCCGCCCAATCCCCACCTTCGCCCGAAGGCTGGCACGCCAGTTAAAATTCGGCATCCGGTATGGGCAAGGAAGTTCTCAAATCATCATTCGCTGCGGGCACAATCGCGCTCGTATTTCTGGTCGTGGGCTATCAGGCGGCACTTTTTGTACACAGCGCCGCGGTTGCCCGCATTGCCGCCGACAGGGACTGCCCCGACACGGTTTTCCTTGCCCGGGCCGCTGAAGAAGAGGCAACGGAGGCTGAAGGAACGGCACGCAGGAATGTGAGCGGGGGGACCTCGCAAAGAGAAAGCGGGAAGAAAAGCAGAAACAATTACAATGGGAGCAGGAAAACATCAAGAGAGCACGATGAAAGCGAATATGGGAGCGGAGGGAGTGAAAAGGGAAACTGGAAAGTAGTGGAAAGGCGCAGCGGAGCAAAGTCGGAGGCGGGAAAGACCGTGCGGGAGAAGGTGCCGAGACGGAAGGTGGAGTCGTTTCGCTTTGACCCCAACTCGGTGAGCGTTGAAGAGCTCCAGAGGCTGGGCTTTTCTCTGAAGCAGGCGCAATCAATTGACAATTACCGCCTTAAGGGAGGACGCTTCCGCCGGAAGAGCGACTTCGCAAAATCCTTCGTGGTCTCGGACTCGATCTACCGCCGCCTCGAGCCCTACATAGACATCCCGCGGCTTGACCTCAACACGGCAGACTCCGCAGCCTTTGACGCCCTGCCCGGCATCGGGGGATATTTCGCCCGGAAGATGGTGGAGTACCGAGGGAGGCTCGGGGGAAGCTACTCATATCCCGAGCAACTGCTTGAAATAAAGAACTTTGACAGGGACAAATTCGACGCACTAAGCGACCTCATCCAGATAAATCCCCGCACCCAGGCCCCCTACCCGCTCTGGGCTCTCCCCGAAGATGATCTCAGACGCCACCCCTATATAGGCCCAGCCGCCCACGGAGTGGTTCTCTGGCGGGAAAGCCAGCCCAGGGAAAAATGGAGCGTAGAAGAACTGAAAAACAACCGCATCCTGAGCGAAGAGAACGCCGGAAAACTCTCCCGCTGCCTCCTCGCTCCTCCGTAAAAGTACACTTTATCATACTTTCTTTTGTTTTTTGCAGAATTTGTCCATATATTTGCGCCAAAAGTACAATAAAGCATACTATATGGATTTGGCAAAAATCATCAAAGAACGAAGAGACAAACTGGGAATATCTCAGGAAAGCCTTGCGCAGATGGCTGAAATCGGAATAGCCACACTTAAGGACATAGAACGGGGAAAAGGTAACCCGCGCATTTCCACAGTAGAGAAGATTATGGAGGTTCTTGGAATGGAGATGGAATTTCAGATCCGTAAAACTGTCTAAGGTTTAAGAATATGCGCAGTCTTGACATATATTGCAACTCCCTTCTGGCAGGAAGGCTGACAGAAGAGATTCCCGGAAGAGCCTATTCTTTCGAATATAACGGACAATATCTGCAGCGGCCTGAGGCAGAGCCGATTTCAGCGACGCTTCCGCTATCGTCCTCAGTTTACAGATCCCGGAAACTGTTCCCGTTCTTTTCGAATATGCTCCCCGAAGGAGCGAACCGAAAAATAATCTGCCGTGAAAAGAAAATCGACGAGAACGACCTGTTCGCTCTGCTGTCGAGCTTCAGCGGTGAAGACATAATAGGAGCCGTAACGGTTAAGACACCTGAAAATGATTGAAATACACTCTTGTCCATCCGCCCTGTCGGAAGGATTTGACACATACAGCCCTTCGGCCGCCAGAAAACTTTTCGACGGGAAGAAGGTTTCGCCCATTCTTGATTTCGGGATAGACGGTTTCCGCCGGAGAGAGGACATCATCCGTGCAGTAAACCGGATTTCCGTATCAGGGGCGCAGGAGAAGTTTCCCTCAATTATCAGAGGCGGAAAAATCTGCCTTGCAGCGGAAGGAGAGAGGGCGACGCATATTCTGAAACCGGCCCCGTGGGACGAAACAATCTCCACCAGAAAACAAATTCCCGCAAACGAGAACCTGACGATGCAGATAGCCTCACAGGTCTATGGCATCCGCACGGCAGCTAACGGACTGTGTTTCAGCCCATCGGGAGAAGTCATATATATAACGAAACGCTTCGATTTACGCGGGGACGGAAGCCGCATCGGACAGGAAGATTTCGCCTCGCTTACCGGCAGGGACGAGACCTCCGGAGGAGTCAACTATAAATATGACGGCTGTTATGCGGACATAGCGGAGGCAATCCGCCGCTACATCCCCGCATGGCCGGTTGCGATGGAGGAATTTTTCCGCATAGTGACTTTCAACTACATCTACGGCAACGGCGACGCTCACCTGAAGAATTTCTCTATAGTAAAATCAGGCGAAGATTACCTCCTTTCTCCGGCCTACGACCTTCTGAACACGGCAATCCACATTGACGGGGACGACTTCGCATTGAGCGGAGGACTCTCCCCCGCTCTCGAAAAGTCAGACATCTACGAAAAGACCGGACATCCCTGCCGTGAGGATTTCGAAAGTTTCGGAAGGCTCATAGGCCTGAACGAGAGACGGATAGCTGCAGTGCTCAACCCTTTCACAACATTGCCGCAGGGGGCGACCCGTCTTATGCGCAATTCTTTCCTCAACGAGAAGATGAAACGCGCATATCTCCGCACCGTAAAGACCAGAATCCAACGATTCTGCCGAGTGAACGGAGCAAGCAAAAACAACCTTG
>CAYNDY010000140.1:1194-5210 GCA_964396105.1 uncultured Muribaculaceae bacterium | reverse complement strand
AAATATCTCAGCAACAGGACATTCTGGTGGATATTCGCCTTGGGACTCGCCCTTGTGGTGGGGCTCGCTGCGACGCTCTTCTCGCTTCCCTACGGCACCGAAACGGCGGCCCGGCTGGCCTCCCGCGGCACCGAGCGGCGTATCGCCCTGATGGACAAATACATAAACGAAGTCCTCGAAATGAAGGACTACGACCCCGAGACCCAGCCCCTGAAGGACATTCCGCAGGACATCGTCATATATAAATATGTATGCGACACCCTCCAGGCCTGGTACAACCAGTTCACCGAGATTAACGACGACATAAGCTCGAAACTCATTTTCTCCCGCGTGACCCCTTCTCCGAACCGGCTCTATTCGCCTCTGAACAAGGCGGGCGAGGATGTTACCTACGTGAATATGGGCCCGAAATGGTACCTCATCAAGGCCGTGCGGGGCGACAGGCAGACGCTTGTAATCGCCGGACTCGAAATCCGCAACACTCTGGTTGAGAAGCATATAGGCGCTAAAAACAGCATAAATCCCGCTCTCGGAATCCGCGGGCGCTACAGCATAGTCCCTCTTTCTGAGGAAAGCGGAACGGCTGTGACAGTGGGCGGAAAACCTGTGTTCAAAATCGCCGGTGACCTGGCAGGGAATATGGACGAGGCCATCGACTTTTCGCTTTTCTCGCCCCTCGTGTATGCCGACGGCCCTGTTTTCACTTCGCTCGGTGTGCTCCTTCTGCTGAACACCCTTCTGACTCTGGCGCTTCTCGCGGTGTACCTTCTCCGTCAGAAAAGCGTCCGCTGGCTCCGCACGAGCGCTCATCCCCGCCGCAACATTCTCCTTTACGGAGTGGGGGTGCTGCTTCTCTCTGTCGGAGCGATGATATATATCCACTTCACCCTCAAGAGCATCATTTTCAACTCCAGCCTTTCGCTGAGTTTTCTCCGCTGGGGGTCGAACTGGTGGTATTCTCTTCTGACATTCCTTTCCTACATTTTCCTCATCATATTCACCCTGTTCCAGTTTTTCAGCCTGAAACTTGTCGTGGCGGAGTTCATCGGGAAGAAAATAAGGACCCGCTCTGTGGTCTGGGCCGTGACTTTCGCCGTGATTTGCGCGCTGTATATGACCGTGGTTTCTGCGGTTTACGGCTTTCAGAAGGAGGAAAGGCGCATCTGGGGCTGGGCGGACAGGCTTTCCATCGAAAGGGACCTGGGGCTTGAGATGCAGCTGCTGGGTGTGGAGGACGCGATTGCCTCGGACCCTGTGATTGCAATGCTCATCACCAAAGACGACTGCGAAAGGTCCCTCACCAACAGAATTATCGAGACCTGGCTGAGCCGTCCTTCACAGACCAGGGACATTTCCGTCGTGGTCATCCGGGACGGCGACTGGGGGGGAAGAAGGATTTTTGACGACGTAATCTCCTCTGGCACACAGATTTACGACAATTCCCACTTCTTCTGGTGCGAAAACGCCTCCGGGAAGGACGGCTACACAGGAGTCTTCCTCTACGAAAGCGGGGACGGGGCGAGAAACCGTCTTCTCGTGAACATTTCCGACACCCACGACAACGAACTCTACGGCTACAGAAGCATACTTCCGCGAAATGCCGGCATCACTTCCGGCAGCATCCCGGCCTTCTATTCCTACGCCAAATATCAGGGCGGACGTCTGGTGTCTTCCCGTGGAAACTACCCTTATCCGACTGTGACTGACCACGTTGCGCAGCTGATGACGGGCGACGGAGGCCACAGCCACTTCCGCTACAAGGACTACCAGCATTTCTGTTCTGAGGTGGGCGGAGACGAAATCGTGGTGATTTCCCGCCCGGAGAGGAAAGTCACCTCCTACTTCACCTCGTTCTCCCTCACCTTCCTCGTAACCTTTGTCCTCATCTACCTTCTCCGCAAGGACCGCAAACGGGAAAGAAAGGAAAAGAACCACCTCAGGACAAAGATTAACCTGCTGGTAATCATGTCATTGACTCTTACCCTTGCGGCGATTTCCTTCATCAGCGTCATTTTCGTCTATGAACGCAACCAGATGAATATGACAAGGCTTATGTCCGGAAAAATAACCACCGTGCAGTCTCTGCTGGAGAAAAGATGCCAGTATGCCGGGTCTTTCCGCGACCTCCAGAACCCCGGGTTCTATGCGAGCCTTTCGGAGTTCGGACAGATAACTCAGTCTGACATAACGCTTTACACCCCTTCGGGCAAAGTTTTCAGCAGCACCGCTCCCGAACTTTTCGAGGGAATGGTGGTCGGAAGCCGCATCAATCAGGACGCCTTCTACAATATAATGAAGTTGAGCCAGAGCTACTACATCCACAAGGAAGAGATTGCAGGAAGGAGTTTCTACGCTCTTTACGCTCCGGTTTTCAATTCCGGGGGAAACCTCATCGCGATTGCCGGGTGTCCGTACACGGGCAGCGACTACAATTTCAGAAGCGAGGCGGTTCTTCACGCGAGCCTCATCATCTGCCTGTTCTTCACCCTGCTTCTATTCTCCATCTGGATCAGCTCCGTGGTCACGGACAATATGTTCCGTCATCTTTCGAAACTGGGCCAGAAGATGGACTCCGTGGATATCAACAATCTTGAGGAAATCAAATACAAGGGGGACGACGAAATTTCGGCGCTCGTGGTGGCCTACAACAGGATGGTGCGTGCGCTTTCCGAGAGCAGCCGCCAGCTTGCCGAGGCCGAGAGGGACAGCGCGTGGAAGGAAATGGCCCGTCAGGTAGCCCACGAAATCAAGAACTCGCTCACTCCGGTGAAGCTCAAGATGCAGAAACTCGTGCGTTGGAAGGAAACGGGGCGCGAAGACTGGAACACCAAGTTCGACGAGACGGCTAAGGCCATCCTCGAGCAGGTGGACGTGCTTGCGGACACGGCGAACGACTTCTACGCCATCGCGCGCATCGGCGACCCTGTGACCGATGTGGTGGACCTGGATGAAATCCTCAGCGAGCAGGTGACCCTCTTTGACAACAGGGAGGATGTGGAACTGACATATATGGGCATCCCGGAGGCTCGGGTCATCGCTCAGAGAACTCATATAATCAGGGTGCTGGTGAACCTCCTTACCAACGCCATCCAGGCAATCGAGGCGCGGGAAAAGCTCCAGGAGGAGGCCGGGGAGACTGTGGAGAAGGGCCGGGTGCTCATCTGCCTGCGCAATTCAGCCGATGAAGGCTTTTACGACATAGTTGTGGACGACAACGGAACAGGCGTTTCGGAGGCGAACCTCGTGAAGCTCTTCACCCCGAATTTCACGACAAAGAGCAGCGGCACGGGTCTCGGGCTCGTCATCAGCCGGAGCATAGTGGAGTCCTGCGGCGGAACGATTTCCTACAAGCGCTCCTTCGCCCTGGGCGGCTCCTGCTTCACGATCCGTCTTCCTAAATATGAGGGATAGGCTCGCAGGAGTTTGGGGGCAGTTTGTCCCATTTCGATTTGATTGAATTTTAAAGGAAAAGTTATGATAATTTTGGTCGCTACAGATGATGAACTCTCTCTTGCAAAGAGACATCTTTCTGAATATGAAATAGTTAAAACTGGCGTCGGCGCCGGAAATGTAATCAGGGTATGCTCAGAACTCCTTCAGCGCCCGGGGATAGGGGAGGAGAAGGTTGTCAATGTGGGCTTTTGCGGGAGCAATTCCATCCCGGTCGGGAGCGTCGTGAAGGTGAGCGAAACCTTCCGCCTTATGGACAATGTGGTGGAGTTTACCGACTGGCGGAACGGCTACCGTTTCTGCGAGGACGGAGTTCCCTGCTACACCTCCAATTCCTTCGTCCTCAAGACCGACATAACTGTTCCCTGCGCCTTCGATATGGAGCTCAACTACGTGGCGGCGTTCCCTCAGATTCCGCTCGTGGGGGCAGTGAAAATCGTGAGCGACAATCTGTGCCTGGACAAATACGAGCACAGCATCCGCCACTCCGAGGCCGAGACCTGGGACGAGGTCCGCAGGATCTTGGAGAAACTGTAATCGGGGATATATATAATAAGGAATGCCCC
>CAYNDY010000140.1:0-1094 GCA_964396105.1 uncultured Muribaculaceae bacterium | reverse complement strand
AACGAATGATTATGAAAGACGATAAAACTCAGGTCGAGAGCTTTACATTCGACCATCGCAAAGTCAAGGCGCCGTATGTGCGCCGCTGCTGCGTTCAGAACGGCCCCGAGGGCGACAAGGTTACAAAATTTGACCTCCGCTTCTGCCAGCCGAACCGCGAGTGCCTCCCTACGGCCACTCTTCACGGTCTGGAGCACCTTCTCGCCGAAAATCTCCGTCGCCACATCGACGGGGTTATCGACCTCAGTCCGATGGGGTGCCGCACTGGGTTCTATGTCACCGCCTGGGGCGAAAGGAGCGTGGAGGAGATGAGGGCGGCGCTTCTGCTCGCTCTTGAGGATGTTCTCGCGGCGGAGGAAATTCCTGCGGCGAACGAAATCCAGTGCGGAAACTACCGCGACCTTTCTCTCGAAGGGGCGAAGGAGGCTGCACGCAAGGTGCTCGCCGAGGGCTTTTCACTCGACCCGTTCGCGAGGATTCTGTAAGGGGCGCTGCTATACGGGATTATATCATAGTTAGATGCTCGTGAAACTTAAGGTCTGAATTCAAATAGCTTGAGATGAAAATTACGCTGCTTACCGTCGGAAAGACCGACAAGGACTGGGTGAAGGCCGGGATGGACATATATTCCGACAGGCTCAAGCACTACACTTCCTTTTCCCTTGTGGAGATTCCCGAGCTGAAGAAGGTCTCCGCTCTCACGCGCGAACAGATTAAGGAGAAGGAGGGCGAGCTGATCCTAAAGAATGTGCGGCCGACCGACGATGTGATTCTTCTTGACGAGCGGGGCAAGCTCTACTCTTCTCTTGAGTGGGCCGGGGAAATCGAACGGAAGATTTCCGGAGGGGCGGCGCGCGACATCGTCTTTGTCATCGGAGGCGCGTACGGCTTCAGTCCAGAGGTTTACGCCCGTGCAAATTCGCTCATTTCGCTTTCCCGGATGACTTTCTCGCATCAGATGGTCCGGGCGATTTTTCTTGAGCAACTTTATCGCGCTTTTACGATAATTCGCGGTGAGCCTTATCATCACGAGTAGAAGGGCGCAAAGAATCGTATTTCCTTCAAAAAAAATGTTTCTTATGTGATTTCCTATA
>CAYNDY010000139.1:2783-5263 GCA_964396105.1 uncultured Muribaculaceae bacterium | reverse complement strand
CCACTTCCCCTATAAAGGGGACTGGAGGGGTTAATATAAAGGTGCAGGGGGTTCAGATAAAAAATGCGGGAGGGCTTGTGCGAGGGAAAAAGTGCGTGGGATTTGAGAGTTTGATTAGAGGGGGAAGGGTTATATAGAAATTAGATACTTGCGAAAGTTAAATATATATAGTAGTGTTACGATGAAAAAGATTCTGATTTCGCTCGCTGCCGCGCTTTTGCTCGCGACGGGCTCCGCACTTACGCTTTCTGCGGACGAGGGTATGTGGCTTCTGCCGCTGCTCGAGAAAATGAATGCGAAGGAACTTAAAAAACACGGCTGCAAACTCTCCCCGAAGCAGATTTACAATGCTGACGGGGTGTCGCTGAAGGACGCCGTCGTGCAGTTCGGAGGCGGGTGCACTGCAGAGGTCATCTCCGACGAGGGACTTCTGGTGACCAACCACCACTGCGGATATTCCAGCATCCAGGCCCTGAGCAGCATCGAGCACAACTACCTCCAGGACGGCTACTGGGCTATGAACCGCAGCGAAGAACTCCCTTGCAAGGGGCTGAGCGTCACCTTCCTAGAGTCCATAACCGATGTTACCGACATTCTTGCCGCCGCTGAAAAAGAAGCCCGCGAACAGTACAGGGACAGCGCGAATGTGGACATCAAGGTCGCCGAGGCCCGCTCTGCGAAGTCACGGGAACTCGTGAAGGCAGCCGACGAGGAGAACGCGCACTGCAAGAGCGAAGTAGTTTCCTACTACAACGAAAATCTCTACTATCTTATTGTGTATAAGATATATAACGACGTGCGCTTCGTGGGTGCACCGCCTTCCTCAATCGGAAAATTCGGAGCAGACACCGACAACTGGATGTGGCCGCGTCACACCTGCGACTTCTCTATGTTCCGAATCTATGCGGGAAGCGACAACGAGCCTGCGGAGTACAGCGCGGAAAATCAGCCGCTCCGTCCGAAGAACCACCTCAAAATCTCGCTCAAGGGCGTGAAGGAAGGGGATTTCACGATGATTATGGGCTACCCCGGCCGCACAAACCGTTTCGCCACCTCGGCGGAGCTTCGCCAGATGATTGCCGAGCAGGACATAAGGATTGAGGCGCGCACTCTGCGTCAGGACCTTATGATGGAGGATATGCTCGCCGACCCTAAGGTGAAGATTCAGTATGCCGACAAATACACAGGCTCTTCCAACGCTTGGAAAAAATGGAAGGGAATGAAAATAGCCTTCGAGAAACTCAGCGTCATCGAAAGGGCTGAGGAGGAGGAAGAGCTGTTCCAGGCCTGGGCCACCGCAACCCCTGAACGAGAGGCTCTTTACGGAGGGGCTCTCGGCGAGATTGCTTCCGCAGTGAAGGCAGGCAGCGAGGGAGCGTTCCTCAGGGCCTGGCTTTTCGAGACGGTTTACCGCTGCGAGGTGTCAAATGCCGCCGCAGTGGCTTTCGCTTCGGCCTCAAAGGCTCTCAAGGAGGGAAAAGACACCGCCGCCGCGCTTAACGCCGCACTGGAGGCCCTTAAAGAAGAGGAGTTCTACAAGGACTACTCCCTCCCTACCGACAGAAAAATCACCGAGGCTATGCTCCGCCTCTACCACGAGAGGGTGGACTCCGCCGACTGGATTCTGCCTTCTTACAGCGAGGATGCGCTCAAGGAATATGTCGAAAAACTGTACTCAGGCAGCATCTACACCAGCGAGGAAAAGGCCGCTGAGGGCATAGAGAAGGGAGGCCTCGAGGCTATGAAGAACGACCCGGCCCTTGCGCTCTACAGGAAGTTCCTCTCAAAGTATTTCACCGCCGGAGCAGCTTCCGCGGGAAACAGCTCCAAGCAGCTTGCAAAGGGTAAGAAGGCCTACACGGCCGGTCAGCTGGAGTGGAAGGCGGGAGAGCCGTCCTATCCGGATGCTAACTTCACGATGAGGCTCACCTACGGCAACGTTATGGGTTACTCGCCTGCGGATGCCGTTGAGTATGAATACTATACGACCCTTGCGGGCGTGATGGAGAAAGAAGATCCGAACAACTGGGAGTTCGTCGTGCCGGAAAAGCTCAAGGAGCTCTACTACGCCGGGGACTACGGGCAGTATGCGATGAAGGACGGAAGGATGCCGGCCTGCTTCCTGAGCAACAACGACATCACGGGCGGAAACTCCGGTTCGCCGGTTATGAACTCCAAAGGGGAGCTTATCGGACTTGCATTCGACGGTAACTGGGAGTCAATGAGTTCGGACATTATGTTCGAGCCTAATCTCCAGAGGTGCATCAATGTGGACATCCGCTATGTGCTCTTTATTGTGGACAAGTTCGGCGGGGCCGGCTATCTGCTTGACGAAATGGACATCGTTAAATAAATAAAGCCGCTAAAAAGCGCATTGCTGCGTTAATCAGGAAATAACATAATATGATTACAGAAAAGGATATACTTGAAATGCTTTCGGGGGTGCAGCACCCCGCGAAGGGCGAGCGGAGCGTGGTGGA
>CAYNDY010000139.1:0-2683 GCA_964396105.1 uncultured Muribaculaceae bacterium | reverse complement strand
CTCGACCTCGGACTTGAGGAGCTCGAAGGGGTGAAAAACATCATCGGAGTGGCTTCAGGCAAGGGCGGAGTGGGCAAATCCACAGTCGCAGTCAATCTTGCTGTGGCTCTCGCGCGCCTCGGCTACCGGGTGGGCCTTGCCGACGCCGATGTCTACGGGCCTTCGGTGCCGAAGATGACCGCCACGGAGGGCGAAGTGCCGGGCTCGTTCCAGGTGCCTTCCGAGGAACCGGGCGGAGAGCCTCGCGACGTGATTATGCCGATTGAGAAATACGGAGTGAAGTGGATGTCCATCGGATATTTCGCCGCTCCGGAGCAGGCCCTTATCTGGCGCGGACCTATGGCCTGCAACGCCCTCAGGCAGATGATTCTTCAGGTAAGGTGGGGAGAGCTCGACTTCCTTCTCATCGATATGCCTCCGGGAACGGGCGACATCCACATAAGCCTCGTGCACGACATCCCTATGACGGGAGCTCTGATTGTGAGCACTCCGCAGGCCGTGGCGCTTGCCGATGTGGAGAAGGGCGTGAATATGTTCAGGAACGAGAATGTGAACAAGCCGATTCTGGGTCTTGTGGAGAATATGTCCTGGTTCACCCCGGCCGAGCTCCCCGAGAACCGCTACTACATTTTCGGACGCGACGGCGGAGTGAAGATTGCCGAGAAATACGGCATCGACCTGCTGGGGCAGATTCCGCTTGTGCAGGGCATCCGCGAGGACGGCGACAACGGCACTCCGGTGGCGCTGGGCTCCGGCCCCGAGGCTGTGGCGTTCACAACCCTGGCCAACAAACTTGCAGAAAAGGTCAAATAAAAGCGGATTACCCAAAGCCTAAGGTTGCTCCGGTTTGAGCTTCAACGCAAGCCTTGCCCCCCCCTTTTCTTTAACACACTTTTAATAAACACCCGTTATGAAAGCACAATGCCTTACAGCACTGCTCCACCCCTTCGCGGCCCTTGCGGCGGCTTTTTGCCTCGCATCCTGCGCCGAGAAATTTGACGTTGCCGTTGTCGGCGGCGGGGCGAGCGGAGTTGCGGCCGCAGTGGAGGCTGAGCGCTGCGGGGCGAGCGTCGCGCTTGTGGAGGAGACTCCCTGGCTCGGCGGAATGCTGACAGCAGCGGGCGTGAGCTGCACGGACGGCAATTTCCGCCTGCGCAGCGGCCTTTTCGGGGAGTTTGTGGACTCTCTTTCTGCGCGTTACGGCTCCCTCGAAGCCCTTCACACGGGGTGGGTGAGCCGGATTTGCTTTGAGCCACAGGTCGGAGAAGCCGTTTTTGAAAATATGGTCTCGGAGTGCAGGGGAATAAGGCTTTTTAAGCAAACTGTTCTTGAGAGCGTTGAAGGCGGCCCGGGGGACTGGAGGCTGAGCCTTCGCTGTAGCGGGGGAAAGCTCCGGAAGGTGCGGGCAAAGGTCATAATAGACGCTACTGAGCTTGGCGATGTGGCGGCCTCCCTCGGGGCGGAATACCGCCTCGGGATGGACCCGAAGGCAGAAACCGGTGAGGAGTGGGCCCACAGCGAGGGGAACTCCATCGTTCAGGATATGACCTACGTGATAACCCTTCAGGACTATGGTCCCGATGCGGACGCAACCATCCCCGAACCTTCGGGATATGACCGCACGGCCTACCTCAACTCCTGCCTCAACCCGGGCAACACCCCATCGGACATCAAGACCGTTCTCTGGAGCGTGGATATGATGCTCTCCTACGGCCGGCTTCCCGGCGGGCTGTATATGTTGAACTGGCCCATCTTCGGCAACGATTTCTACGCCAACCCGGTGGAAATGACCCGCGGGCAGAGGGACTCGACTTACGCACAGGCGAAGAATTTCGCTCTCGGCTTTCTCTATTTCATCCAGACGGAGCTCGGGCGGAAAAATTTCGGCATAGCAGAGGGGATTTACCCCACCGCCGACGGCCTTCCGCTCTATCCGTATTTCAGGGAATCCAGAAGGGTGAAGGGGGAGAACTTCTTGACGCTCAACGAGATAAAAAATCCGTACAGGAACAATCTCTACCGCTGCGGAGCGGCTGTCGGGGACTACCCCGTGGACCATCACCACTACGCCTGCCCCGAGTACAGGGAAAAGTGCCTGATTGATTTTCCGAGCGTCCCTTCGTTCAACATCCCGCTCGGAGTGATGCTTCCGAAGGGCCGCGAAGGGCTTCTGGTGGCGGAAAAATCCATTTCCGTGAGCAATCTTGCCAACGGGGCCACAAGGCTTCAGCCGGTGGTGATGCAGCTGGGGCAGGCAGCGGGAGTCTGGGCAGCGATGGCCGCCCGTGAAGGGAAAGCTCTCCGCGAAATCCCCGTAAGGGCCATCCAGGCAAGGCTTCTCGAAGACAGGGCGTACATTATGCCGTACATCGACGGCTATTTCGGCAAGGGGAAGATCCCATCTGAAGGTTCAACAGGGGCATACTCCGCTTCCGACCCCGCCGGAGAGCCCCATTTCAAAGCAATTCAGAGGATAGGCGCCACAGGAATCCTGAGGGGCGAAGGCCGCAGCATCAACTGGACCAACGAGACCCGTTTCCGCCCGAACGACCCGCTCAAAGTCTCAGAACTTCATCTCGAAGATTACTACCCGTTAAGTGAAAACTCCCTGAAAGCCCTGGCAGCCGACTCCGAAGGCCAAGTTAAGGAAGCGGATTTCCTTAGTTTCATCCTCTCTCTGAAC
>CAYNDY010000138.1:0-5268 GCA_964396105.1 uncultured Muribaculaceae bacterium | reverse complement strand
GAGCGTAACGCAGCAAGCGCGTCCATTATTTGGATTTTCAGATTTCGTCTTCGCGTTCGCGGATGTCGCGAATCCGCAGCTGCATATTCGAATTGCCGCGGTAGTAGTTCTCCACGATGGAGTAGCAGACGTCGAACGGATTGCCGGCCTTGATGTAGTCGAACGAGCCGGCCATATTGAAGCCAATCGCCGAGATGTGCCTTCCAGGGTTGTCCTCCTCGATGAGCTCGAGCTTGAGGTGTCCGCCCTCGGCCCCCACCTTGCGTCCGTTGCCGTTGTCGTAGATGTTCTCCGTGAGGAAAACCGGCATAGCGTTCTCCGGGCCGAACGGCTGGAACTGCTTGAGGATGCGCAGGAACTTTGGCGTAATCTGCGCGAAACTTATCTTTGAATCTATGCTGACCACCGGCGTCTGCATCTGCGGGATGATTTTCCCCGAGATGAATTTCTCGATTCTTTGGCAGAACTCCGGCAGATTTTCTTCCCTGAGGGTCATTCCGGCGGCGTAGAGATGCCCTCCGAAATTCTCCAGAAGGTCCGCGCAGCTCTCGATGGCCTCGTAGAGGTCGAAGCCCGGAACGCTGCGGGCCGAGCCGCTCACGAATCCGTTGGACTTGGTGAGAACGATGGTCGGCTTGAAATAGGCCTCCACCAGCCTTGAAGCCACGATTCCAACCACTCCCTTGTGCCAGGACGGGTTATAGACTATCGTCGCGTTGCCAAAAGACAGGCACTTTCCCTTCTCCACCATATCCAGAGCCTCCTGGGTGTTCTGGCGGTCGATGTCCTTGCGCTGAGTGTTGTAGCGGTTGATTTCCTCGGCGGCCGCGATTGCAGTGCGTTCGTCTGTGGCGGTGAGAAGTTTCACTGCTACTCCGCCCGACTCCATTCTGCCGGCGGCGTTGATGCGCGGGCCGATTTTGAAGACTATGTCGTCGATGGTGAGGTGGCCGCACTCAAGCCCCGAAAGCGTAATCATCGCCTTGAGACCCTCGCACGGGTTTTCGTTGAGCCGCTTGAGGCCGTAGTGCGCAAGAATCCTGTTTTCTCCCATCACCGAAACGAGGTCGGAGGCTATGCTGACAGCAAGAAGGTCCAGCAGCGGTTCAAGCGTTTCGAACTCTATGCCGTGCGACTGGGCGTAGGCCTGGACGAGCTTGAATCCCACTCCGCAGCCCGACAGGTCGTCGAACGGATAGTGGCAGTCCTCCCTCTTCGGGTCGAGCACTGCGACGGCCGCAGGAAGTTCGTCCTCGGGGAGGTGATGGTCGCAGATAATCATATCTATGCCCTTGGATGCGGCGTAGGCGACCCTTTCGATGGCCTTGATGCCGCAGTCGAGAGTGATGATGAGTTTATATCCGTTTTCTTCGGCCCAGTCGATGCCTTTGGTGGACACTCCGTAGCCTTCGTCGTAGCGGTCGGGGATATAGGTTCCCACCGACGGCGTGAGCCTTTTGAGAAAGAGGTAAACCAGTGATACTGCGGTGGTTCCGTCAACATCATAGTCTCCGTACACAAGGATTTTCTCCCCCCGGTCGATGGCTCTTTCCACCCTCGCGACGGCCTTGTCCATATCCTTCATAAGGAACGGATCGTGGAGTTTTTCGAGCGAAGGACGGAAGAATGCGCGCGCTCCCTCGAAGGTTGTGACCCCCCTCTGGACAAGCAGCGAGGCAAGAACCGGGTCAACCCCCAGCTCCGATGAGAGTTCCCTTACTGCCGTCTGGTCCGTGACCGGGCGTATTTCCCATTTCTTGTTATGCTCCATAATTCATTCTCCTTTCTTAGCCGCCCAAGGGCGCAATCCACAAATATACGGATAATGTTTTAGAAACAATAGTTTTAGATTTAAGAATTTTTATCGTAATTTTGTGGGCTTAGGGCTTTCAGGGAGAGGAATTATGGCATATATGCGTATGTATCAGCATATCTCCCCCGGGCCAGAATCGAAATATAAACAAACGAAGATATGATCACACAGGAATTCAACGAACAGGAACAGTTGCGCCGCGATGCGCTCGTAAAACTCCGCGAACTCGGAATCGAGCCTTATCCGGCTCCCCTCTATCCGGTAAACGCCACTTCAAAGGACATCAAGGACGGATATGACGCGGAAAAAGGCAATTTCAGCGACGTCTGCATAGCCGGCAGGATTATGACCCGCAGGATTATGGGTGCGGCTTCATTCATCGAACTTCAGGATGAAACCGGGCGAATCCAGGTCTATATCAAACGCGACGAAATCTGCCCGGGCGAGGACAAGACCCTCTATAACACCGTGTTCAAGAAACTCCTCGACATCGGCGACATCATCGGCATCAAGGGCTATGCTTTCGTCACCCAGACCGGCCAGCTCTCGGTTCACGCTAAGGAACTCACACTCCTGAGCAAGTCTCTCAGGGTGCTTCCGATCGTGAAGGAGAAGGACGGAGAGGTGTTCGACGCGTTCTCAGACCCTGAGCTCAAGTACCGCCAGAGGTATGTCGACCTGATTGTGAATCCGCAGGTGAGGGAGACTTTCGTAAAGCGCAGCCAGATCATCGCCACTATGAGGGAGTACTTCAACGAGGCGGGCTGTCTTGAGGTGGAAACCCCTATCCTTCAGGGCATTCCGGGCGGAGCGACCGCGCGTCCGTTCATCACCCACCACAACGCCCTCGACATTCCTCTCTATCTTCGAATTGCCAACGAGCTCTACCTCAAGAGACTCATAGTGGGCGGATATTCAGGAGTTTACGAGTTTGCGAAGGACTTCCGCAACGAGGGTATGGACAAGACCCACAACCCTGAGTTCACCTGTATGGAAATTTATGTGGCCTACAAGGACTACATCTGGATGATGGAGTTTGTGGAGAAAATGCTCGAAAAGATTGCTCTGAAACTGCACGGCACCACCGTGGTCACCATCGGGGACAAGCAGGTGGACTTCAAGCCGCCTTACCGCCGTCTTCCGATTCTGGACGCCATCAAGGAGTACGCAGGCGTGGATGTGAGCGGGATGAACGAGGAGCAGCTCGTGGAGACCTGTAAGAAGCTGCACGTTGAGGTGGACAAGACGATGGGCAAGGGAAAGCTTATCGACGCGATTTTCGGGGAGTACTGCGAGAAGCATCTTGAGCAGCCGACTTTCGTGACCGACTACCCTGTGGAGATGTCTCCGCTTACAAAGCGCCACCGCAACAACCCCGATCTCACAGAGAGGTTCGAGCTTTTCGTGTGCGGAAAGGAGCTTGCAAACGCCTACAGCGAGCTTAACGACCCTATCGACCAGTTCGAGAGGTTCAAGGAGCAGGCCCGTCTGAAGGACGAGAAGGGCGACGACGAGGCGATGTTCATCGATATGGACTTCGTGCGCGCCCTCGAGTACGGTATGCCGCCGACTTCAGGCCTGGGGATGGGAATCGACCGTCTGACTATGTTTATGACCAACCAGCCGACCATCCAGGACGTTTTGTTTTTCCCTCAGATGAGGCCGAAGGAAGTGAAATAATTCACTTCCTTCAGCCTCATAGCCGCTTCGCGGCTTGAGCCTCTTAACCCCAGTCGCTTCGCGACAGCCCCTTTCAGGGGCACGCGGTCACCCCTCGCGGGGCGCCCGGCGACTCCGGAGCTCCATTACATTCCGCTCCTCCATCGCGACGGCTGATGCCGTCTTGCTGGCGACATTTTAATTTGCAAACTGTATCTCATTCAGATGAGAATAGAGACCATTACATCTGCGCAGAACGCTAAGGTTCGGCAGCTCGTTCTTCTCGGGGAGAAATCCCGGGAGAGGGCGGCGGCCGGACTTTTCGTCGTTGAGGGCCAGCGGGAACTCGGTCACTGCCTCGATGCAGGCTATGTCCCCGAGACGCTTTTCGTCTGCGGGGAGGTGATTGCCCGCTCGCGGGAGGACTATTCCGTGAAGGCCTCGCAGAGCTCCGGGTCTTCGCCGGAGAAAACATCCGGCGGACACATCGCTGAAAACATAGAAGGCAAGGACGGGCTGGACTCTCTCGTGGAGAGGGCCTCGCGGCTCAATCCTCGCCTAACCCTGGTGCAGATTCCAGCCTTTCTCTACGAAAAAGTGGCCTACAGAGGCTCCACAGAAGGGATAATCGCCGAGGTTCGCTCCAAACGCCACAGCATTGAAGACCTCTCTCTCGGAGTAAATCCGCTCATTGTAGTTCTTGAAAGCGTCGAAAAGCCGGGCAATCTCGGGGCGGTCCTCAGAAGCGCCGACGCCGCCGGGGCAAGCGCCGTAATAGTCTGCGACCCGCTCACCGACCTCGGCAACCCCAACCTTATCCGCTCCAGCGTAGGCGCGGTCTTCACGGTCCCCGTCGCCGTCTGCACCACCCCCGAGGCAATAGCATTTTTAAAGGAGCGTAAAATCCAGATTCTCTCGGCCCAGCTTCAGGACTCCGAGTGGTACTATTCCACTCCGATGACAGGCCCGACGGCCATAGTTCTCGGCACCGAATCCACGGGCCTCAGCCGCGAATGGAGGGACGCGGCCACCTCCCACATAAAAATCCCGATGCTGGGCCGCCTCGACTCCCTGAACGTCTCAGTCAGCGCCGCCATCCTCCTCTACGAAGCCCTCCGCCAGCGCCAGGAGACTCGCTGACAGACCACACTCAGAACATCCTTCGCGGCATCGGTGTTGATGCCGTTTTTTTGCATTTTTTTTCAAATTTTCGGGTTACATCCGGAGGAGTCTTGACATTATACTGTGTAGACAGGTAATGTTGAGGCGCTTCGGATGTATTATTTTTGCGCGAATATACAGTTCGCTTTATAGCGTTTCCTTTGCAGTGTGAAAGGAAACGTGGGATTCTTTTTTTGGGGGGGGGCTGCCCGATTTTGGCAGTGTGGGCCCTTATATTTGCAGCGTGAAAAAAGACCTCCGTATGGAATAAAATAACCAAGTTAATGACCCTCAGGACTTTAGGGAAAACTATTACAATGGGAATCTAAATTTTACAGGATATGAGAAAGAAGATAAAACGCAATGCCCGGAAGAACCGGAAGCGCAACAAACAACTGCAACGGAGAGCCGAGCGTTTGAGGCAACAGGAAGAGCGCGTCCTCGCGGCGAAGGGTAATAAGCCGGCTGGAGACGGGAAGAACGTTGCCACAGACCGGACGACGGGAGTATCAACAACCGTCGGAGCCAACGCCGGAGCCACCGTAGCCGTCGAAGTCTCCATCATCTTCAAGAGCGAGCTGGACTTCATCTCCAGATGCATCCTCGACTGCCCGAAGATCGAGACAGGAGGACAG
>CAYNDY010000137.1:0-5274 GCA_964396105.1 uncultured Muribaculaceae bacterium | reverse complement strand
CGCAACGGCCCCAAATATGTAAAAAAACTTTACACCCTTGTAAAGAAACTTGACAGGTCGGCACGGCGAAATCTTCCCGCTCCCCCGCCCGCACTCGAAGGCTCTACTGCCAAATAAGAAAAGTTTACTTTGCAATCAGCGGAAATTCCGCAAAAAGTCTGAGCGCAGTGGCAGTTTCATCGATAAGACTGCCGCGGATGTAGGCTCTCGTCTTGCCGTCTTCCACCACCTCGCCAAGTCCCTGCATAAGCAGTTTCGGGCTGGTTTCACGCAATTTTTCAGCGCACAGAGCCGCATATTCCGCAGCCCCTTTCCCGGTCCTTGCGACAATAATCTGTTCATTGACAGGCGTATGGTTCTGAAGGAAGAAATTGACATCGAAAACATCGCGGGGCGAAAGCCGTTCTCCCATCGCACAGAGTTTGTGGGCGAACATATCCGGCATTGTCATAACCCTGATGTCCGTCCCGGCCAGACTGAGACTCTCATAATGATTTTCATATTGCCGCGTGGAAATTTCAACCTTCAGCATTCTCTTCCCTTTGCCGTAATTGAGAACCAGCAGGATACCGAAAAGTTTCTTTGCCTCATCGTCAATCTTCCCGAAACGCATCAGAATGTTCCGGACTTTTTCATAGACGAAATCGACTTTTTCGGGATCGAGCAGATTGAAGTCCAGATCGGTTGAGAACCGCGACAGAGAATGGAAGAACATTAGAGCTGTCCCACCCTTGAATGCGAGCAGGTTGCACAGGTCCTTGTCCTTGAAAATCTGGGTAAGGATCTGTGCCATATAGAATTTGTGTTTCTGTTTGTCCATAACCGTCAGTTAAGTTCTATAATTTCATATTCAATATCCCTGCGATCCGTTCCGAGAGAATTTTCGAGTTATACAGCGGAAGCAATTCTTTGATTTTTTTCTTATTGAGCGGGCGCAGATTGTCGAAATAGCAGTTTCCCGCGCTGAGATAGACCAGGTCAATGAAGGCCCGCTCCGCCGAGGCGAGGCAGACATTATCCCGTCTTTCAATACCCTCCAGCCCAATCCATATCTGCGGGTTTATTATCCGGAAGCTGTAATCCCTGCCGTCAACGGAAACCTCACGGCAGAGGTAGCTTACGCAGGTTATAGCCTCATCGTATTGGAAAATGACTCCGGCGCGCTGCAGAACATACTCCAGCGAGATGTAGGATGGGCGAAACAGGCTGCACGCCAGTTCCTCCGGGTTATATCCAGTCTTGGCATAAATCCCTTTACGTGGGTTCAGGATTTCTCCCGTTTTCACATAGTAATTGAGAGATTTACTGAGCCGATTCCCTTCCACACCCGTCAACATTCTGATTGACTGGGTATTGAAAACGCTTCGAGGGCTTTTCAATATGGCTTCAAGTACATTGATTTGCGAACTCATCATCCTAAAAATTTGGATTATCAGTTCGCAAATATATAAAGTTCCCATGAGAAATCAAAAATAATTTCTAACTTTGTCCTTATCAGATGGCACTCAGCAAGCAGCCATCACAATTAGACATATTTTTAACGCAGCATTGCTATTATTTCGCGTTGAGCTAAAGCGTAGGAAACTTTAAGGCATAAAACGACCGGATTAATGGTAATTCAGGAGTATCGTATCGATGCTCCCCCGCCCGCACTCGCTGGCTCTACATCTCTGAGGCCTCCGGCTCATACATTTGGTGCACAAAACCGCCATTTTACGCACCGTTTCAACATTTTGATTAAAACGGTGCAAGAAAACGCCATTTTACGCACCGTTTTGTGTGGCAGTAAAATATTATACTATCCAATCATTTCCTCTGCGCTTTGCACTGAAAAAAGTGCAGTTTTTACGGTTTTCTGCACTAAAAATTGTGCAGTTTTCGCGATTTTTTGCACTAAAAGCAGTGCAAAGGCCGTATTTTTGCGCTCGGTACGCGCATTTTGCTATGTGGCGGGAATGTTCTAAATTTGCGGCGTTAATGTGAGTGTGAGTGTTTACCGGGATTGGAGATTGGGGCGGGAGGCTTATGAAACTTAGGTGGTTATTGTGGACATCAAATTTTATATGAAAGGAACTTTACGAATGCTGGCGGCGGTCTTGCTTGCCTGCGCCCTGTGTGAAAGTTGCAATGATATTAAGGAGGGAATCAGCTCTCTTAGCGGGCGCGTTGACGCGATTGAGGAGGGGCAGCTTACGGGCCTTGGCGAGCAGATTTCCGCTCTGGAGGCGGAGCTTTCAGCCCTGGAGGCTTCAGACAGCGTTCAGCAGGGGGAACTTGAGAGCATAAAAAAGAGGTATGCCGAAATTGAGGCGAAGCTTTCCGCCCTTGAGACGGCGACAGATGAGAAAGTTGCGGGATACCGGGATGAATTTCTGAAGATCGGAGACAGGATTTCGGCCCTGGAAAGCCGAATTTTTCCTCTTGAAAGCACCGTTCAGATGACCTATATCCCCGATTATTCAGACGGGGTTGTGAGAGTAGATTACACATCAGAGTCGATGAAACCTGTTCCCGACACTCTCTCCCTCCGCTTTTCCATCTACCCGGAGAAGGCGGTGGAAATGATTGAGAACGAGTCAATTACTGTCAGCGCGGATGTCATATATTCCGCAGGCTCAAAGGAAAGCGGGGCTACTCTTCGCTCAAGCCGCGTGAGCGCTGACAGGACCAAAAACGGAGTTATAACTTTCTATTTCCCTGCCTCCGACCTCAGCACAGATTTCGCCTTGGGGAAGGTCTCCGGAGCCATTTCGGTCAATCTTTCCGGCTCAGGCTGCGACTCCCGCTCGAAATACTACCCGCTGAAATCTGAAATAAATCCCCTGTTCAAGACTCTTGTGGACAATTTTGACTCTGACTCTGACGGGGCGATGAGCTCCGAGGAACTCTCGGCCATCACCAGCCTGGACATTTCGGGCCTCGGACTCAAGTCCATAGACGGGTACATCGCCCGGATTCCGAACCTTCTGTCGCTTGACTGCAGCGACAACGACATCCGGAAGGCGGATCTAAGCAGTCTGAGCAATCTTCGTTCGCTGAATATGAGGGGAAATGCGAACCTTGACACCCTCAATGTGAACGGGCTTCCGCTCGCTTCTCTGAGTTTAAGCTGCAAGGTGGATAACCTTGTGGGACAATATATTGTGTGCGAGGGAGTGAAGGGAGTTATATTCAGGGCCTCGGAGGATGGAGTGGCGATTGTCCACCTCTCGCAAAAAAGCGGTGGAGTCAACTGGTGGGGAATGATGGAATGGGTGGAGGAGATCGGCGAAGACTGGAGCCTTCCCACCCGCGATGACTGGCCTTATTTCCACAACGGATATTCAGCCATAAACAATGCCCTGAGCCAGTTGGGAGGCACCGCGATGGACACCAACTCCCATTACTGGACCTGCGAGGAGGTTGAAGGCAACCTTGATAGGGCCTACACCTACATCAATTACAACAACGTCATTCAAAACTATTCAAAATACCAGACCAACTATTACGGCAGGGCTGTAAAACGCCTGTAGAGATTGGATGGCCTGTTTTAGATTGGATATATTGCTGAAGACAAGATTGAACCGGGATATAACAATACTTGCGAAACTTGGAAATACAATTAGATAGAACATCACCCATATATGAAAGGATTTGTAAAAACACTGGCTGTGCTCGCTGTAGCCGCTCTCGCGTTCGGGGGCTGCCAGATGAGAAAAGACCTCGATTCGCTTGGCGAAAGAGTTGACAACATAGAAAATGAGCTGCGCAAGAACCTTGGGGAGCAGATTACCGCGCTGAAGGACGCTATTGCGGCGCTTGGGGCGGACGACAAGGTGCAGACTCTCGACCTCGACTCGCTCAAAGACGCTCTCTCAAAGCTGGAGGAGGATTTCGCCTCGGCTAAGACTCAGCTGAACTCCCGTCTGGATGACATCGAGAGCGAGATTTCGGCGATTAAGGACAGCATCGGCGCACTTGAGGCTAGGCTGGACATTCTTGAAAGCAAAATCTCGCTGAGCTTTCTTCCCGACTACGGAGACGGCTCTGCAAGGGTCACCTACACGCGGCAGACTCTTACTGTTACTCCGCCGCAGGAGTTCACTCTCCGCTTCAGCGTCTATCCTGCCGACGCTGACAAAAAGATCAAGGAAGGGATTGAGGGAGGAAAAATCTCCGCATCTGTTCTGTTTGTCCACACCGCCACGAAGGCCGCTGCGGGAGACATTGACACCCTCAGCGTAACCTCTGTGAGCACGGACGAAAAGACGCAGGGAGTTCTGACTGTAAAAGTTGCAGCCGGGAAGCTTGGGGACGAATTTATGAAGGGAGAGGACACCGGAGCAGTTTCCCTTAGGCTTCGCGGGGATAATGTGAACATTGACTCGGACTACATCCCTCTCAAGGCCGATGTGGACGCGCTCTACAAATATCTGGTGGAAAATTATGACTATGACGGCGACTGGGCTCTGGGCACAGCCGAACTGGAGGCGATTACTTCTCTGAACATTTCCGGGATGAGCCTTACCACAGTCAGCGATTTTCTCCCCCTGATGCCGAACATCGAGAGCCTCGACTGTAGCAAAAACGCCCTGGAAAGCCTGGATGTGAGTACACTTACAAAGCTTACGACCCTGAATGTTTCCCGCAACGAGGGTCTAAAGAGCCTCGACCTTTCCGCAAACAGCGCCCTCACTTCCCTGAGCATTAACGGAACGGGGCTTACTTCGCTGAAAACTCCCGCGAAACTGGACTGTCTGATCGGGCAATATGTGGACTGCGGAGGGGAAAGGGGAGTCGTTTTCTCCACAAGCGCAACTTCCGCCAAAATTGTTTCCGCACGGGAATACAAATGCCAGTGGGCTGATGTCGAGGGAAAAGTGAGCGCTCTTGGCGCGGGATGGAGCCTTGCCTCAAGCGCAGACTGCGGTACGATGAAGGAGAGCCTTTCCGCCATCAACAAGACGCTCTATCTTATCGGAGGCACAGAGATTTCCGGCGGCTCCGGGGACTACTACTGGAACGGCTCCGCGAACGATAAAGATGCCTGGGCCTACAATTTCCCGACTGCCACTTCCTCCGCCATAACCAAAGATTCAACGGCAATCGTCCGCGCCGTCCGCTCGCTGTAGGGAGGGAGGTCAGACAGAAAGCGAGAAAATCACCCTGCGTTGACATATACGCCAAAAACGACGCTTTTTGCTACAGAATTTGCAAAAAACGCCGTTTTTGTGATAAAGATCTTCAGAAAATTTGGATAATTAAAAATAAAGCCTAAATTTGCATTGTCTTAGT
>CAYNDY010000136.1:0-5298 GCA_964396105.1 uncultured Muribaculaceae bacterium | reverse complement strand
TTCCCTCCAGAAGCCATCTCCACGCCGGCACAACCTTTATCGTGTTTCCGTCTTCCGTAAGAGAGTATTGTACAAAGTTTCCTAAAATAAAGGAAAGAATTGGCATATTTTTCCTAAAATAAAGGAAAGTCTCCCCCCCTACTTCTGCCGAATCCCCAAATTTATTTTGGCATTTTCCAGCCGAATCCCCGTTTTCGATCTCATCTGCGAGTTTTTCCGCACTTGGCTTGTATGGCGCCAGAGAAGATACAATCATAATCACTTCAAAAGTGACGGTTTTTGTAAAAAATAGCACTTTTGAGGTGATTTAATTGATGAACTTACCGGTTCATCGGTCCTATTCCGAACTTTTCGGCCATTTTACTCCGAACTTTTCGGGATTTTTGTTTGGCAAATTTGTGGCATTTCGTTTGGCATTTTTGCGGTATTTTACAGAAACATTGTAAGCATTACCGGCAGAAGAATGGTTTGTTCGTCTTTGCGCAGGTCTTTCGTGTAGATGAGATACCTTTCGCCGATGTGCTCTGAATACTTCCGACAGAACTCGTCAAGCGATTTGTGAGTTTTGTAGGCAGAAGACTTGACTTCTATAGGCCACAATTTCGTCCCTCGCGACAGCAGGAAATCCACTTCGTAATTATGATTTGATGTCTCTGACCGCCAGGTGTGGTAGAACAACTTATTGCCGGACGCGACGAGCATCTGAGCAACCGCATTCTCATACACATAACCCATATCCGCCGCCAAATGGTCGCTCAGCAGTTTCTGATAGATGATATTTTCCGTTACATCCTTGTCCCAGAATGCAAGAGTGATGAACAGGCCTGTGTCGCCGACATACATCTTGTACTGGTCATAATTGGTGTGCGCAGGCAGGCCAACGCTCGGATTGTCCGCGTGATGCGCGAAATTTACTGTGAGACTGTCCTCCAAATCCCGCAGGTACTCGGAGACACTGCTTTTGGGCTCGTTCTTTCCCAATACACTTGTTCGCTGATAGCGTGAGGCATTTCTGCTGAGTTGGGACGGAATGGCGCTGAAGAGTTTCGAGACATTGCCCTCCGGGTCAATTTTCAGGAAGTCATCGATATAAAGTTCGATAATTTCCCTTTTTTTCGCATCCACATCGGAGAGATTGTTGGTGTCGAGGTAGGTGTTTACTGCCTGAGGCATACCGCCTACCAGCATATAAAGACGGAAATCCCTAAGGAGTTTGCGCACGACGGCATCGCCGAAAGGCCGTTTATTCTCGTACGCTTCGCGCAGCAGGGAGATGGAGACTTCATCCCCCAGAGCCCAGCGGAACTCCTCATAATCCATAGGATACATCGTAATGCGGGTCTCTTCACTCGGGATGACGATTCCTGTGGTGTTCTTTCTGATTGAAAGCAGAGAGCCGGTTTCTATGTAGTCATACCTGTGATCCTTTACAAGATATTTGATTGCCTCTCTGGCCTTCGGACACTTCTGCACTTCGTCGAATATGATGACCGACTTGCGTTCATACAGCTTGACCCCATAGATGTACTGAAGCTGCATAAAGAAATTGTTTCTGTCCGAGATATTCTCTACCGCCTCCCACACAGCAGCCGGGGCATCGGCGAAGTCAATCAGAATGTAGCTTTGATATTCCTTTCGTGCAAACTCTTCGGCGACAGTGGACTTCCCGACCCGTCTCGCTCCCTTGATCAGAAGAGCGGTCTCGCCGTCGCGGGTGTTCTTCCACTGCAACATCCGGTCATAAATCTTGCGTTTGAAAATTCGTGTTTTTCCCATAAGACAATCCTTGATCTGTTGCAAAATTAGCCGTCTTTTGCCGAATCCCCAAATTTATTTTGGCATTTTCCTGCCGAATCCCCAAATTTATTTCGGGATTTTCCTGCCGAATCCCCGTTTTTTAAGAACTTTTCGGCCATTTTACTCCGAACTTTTGGGGATTTTCGTTTGGCAAATTTGCGGCATTTCGTTTGGCATTTTTGCGGTAGGACTGCAGCGAATATGCCCTTATTCTCTCAGTAGCTGCGGCGGCCCTCGATGTGGAATTTGTCGCTTATGATGCTGAGTCCGAACACCCCGTGGGTCTCCTTCATATTGCCGTCGTTGGTGCGGATGTCGATGATGCTGGACACCCTTCCTGCCCCAGACAACCGATTCCGCGAGGCCGAGCGATGGGGTGAGGGTCACATTGATGACGGTGTCCCTGAGGAAAGGAACAGTGACAGTCTGGGTCTCGTAGCCTATGTAGGAGTATGAGAGGGCGATTTTGTCCCGCCCGGCAGCGCGAGCGACAGCAGCAAAATCAATACTTTCCTCATATCGAGGGCAAATATAGAGAAATTATTTCTCTTCTGCGCTGTAGTTGGCAAGAATGCTTTTGGCGATGGCGCCCATCTCGTCGCGAAGCCACTCCGGGGAGAGGACCCTGACTTTATCCATTTTGGAGAACAGCTCCTGAATGAAGTCGAAGGTGGGGACAAGGCGAAAGCTGAACTCGGTGCCGCTATCGTCTTCTTTCACAATCTTTTGCGAAGGATGGAGCTTGAGTGATTTGAAATATTTCGCCTGGAAGTTGTCCACCCATATCCTCACTTCTTCGGCCCCGCAGCCCTCTTCGAGGCAGACTCCGTAATAGTCCCGGAAATAGTCCTCCGCGCTGAAGTCCTTCGGGATTTCATATTCTCTCCCGGCACTCTTCAACTCCTGGATTCTGTCAAGTGCATATATCCGCGGCTTTTCGCCCAGTCCCGTCTTCGCGACCATATACCACCGCTGTTTGAACTGTTTCAGGCAATATGGCTCAGCCTCGAATGTGGTCGCGGACGGCCTTTGGTAGCTCTGGTAGGTGATGGTGACGGCTTTGCAGTCGCGGATGGCCTCCAGGATGTCCGAGAGGTATTTTTCGCACGAAGGCACGCTCTCGAAGAGGACTTTGTCCCGCATTCCTTTGCATTCGTTGAGAAGGTTGTTGAGTGACAGCGAGGATAGCATCCACTGCTGTATCCCGTTGCCATTGAGGTCCTCGGGGTTGGCGATGTAGTAGCCCAGGGTCCTGTCGCATTTGATTTCCAGCCCGAAGATGTTGAATATGGAGGCAATGTGGTTGTGGAAGGTCCTCTCGGGGATTTCGGGTTCTCTATCCTCGTTGATGGAGCTGCGCCGCCACTGCTCGTTGATTTCCCGCCGGGTGATGTGCCCGCGTTGGTTGATGAGGTCAATCAGCCAGATGTAGCGTTTGAAGTAGTTCTTTGCCATATTTTAGTGGTTTTATTCGTTTAGTGCCGTTTTTTGCAGCGATGCTCGGCGTTTTTCAGCCCAATGGCACAAAGATAGTGAAATTAATTGCCAAAATGTGGCAGAAAGGTCATAATCTAAACCACTCTCAGGCTCACTTTGTGTCCAAGACCATGGAAAAGCTTGACGAGGGTGGGGAGATTTGTGTTAGAGTAGTTTCAGCGCGATGGCGGCGCAGGCTTCGGCGTCGGCGAGGGCGTGATGGTGGCGCCTGAGGTCATATCCGCAGGCGGCGGCTACGGTCTGGAGCTGGTGGTTTGGGAGGGCGGGGCCGAAATGCCGGCGTGAGGCCGCCAGGGTGTCCAGAAACTCGTATTCCGGGTAGTCCATCTGATACACTCCGAAAACTTCCCGGAGGCACCCCTCGTCGAAGGGGCTGTTGTGCGCCACGAGCGGAAGTCCCGCGATAAGCGGCTCAATCTTCTCCCACACCGCTGGGAACACGGGGGAGTTGAACGTGTCCGCGTCGCTGAGCCCGTGCACCCTCTGGCAGAACCACTGGTAATAATCCGGCTCGGGATGGATGAGGCTGTAGAAACTGTCGGCAATCTCTCCGCCGCGAACCACCACCACGCCCACGGAGCAAACACTGCTGTGGCACTCGTTGGCCGTCTCAAAATCTATTGCTGCAAAATCTGTCATTTTTCTCTGATTTTTACCCGCGCATTGGGGGCGTTTCTCTGAATTTTCTGCAAAGGTAGCGCCTTAAATTGCCAAATTACGGCAGGCCTCATCTCTCCCCATAAATTTTATCGTCCATAGTCGACAAAAATATCACCAGAAAGCACAGTCCGGTCGAACGCGTTGCCACCCCTTTCTATTCCATCCGGCCCCATTTGAGTTCTTCGCCGTTCCGGTCGAACTGCTTGCGCTTGCCTGTCGGCGGGGCGGAGAGCGTAATTCGGACTATCGCCGTCCGGGAGAGGCTCCGCTCGATGCTCGCGTCAAAGGCGTCCATATGGGAGGGGAGAAACCGCTCGCAGATGAGCCTGAGCGCCTCAATCTTCTCTTTTTCGTCAGTCACCACCTCCGCGCGGCCGAAAGCCACTGCAGAGTGGTACTGGATGGTGAAATCTCCGTCCTTCGGTCCCACTGTCGGGCGGCACATCGACACGGCCGAAAGGCAAACTTCGGGGTGCGCCGCAATGGCGTCCAGCTTTTCGCCCTCAAGCGCTCCGTGAAAATACCACACTCTCCCGTCCGCGCTTGCGAGCGAAAGCGGCAGCCCGTATGCCGAGCCGTCCGTCCGGGTGAAACTGACTGTGATGTATGGGGCGCGGCGCATAACATCCGCCGCCCATTCGGCGTCCATTTCTCTGCTTTTCTTTCTCATAATTTCAATTATTCATAATCCGACAGCATAGCTTCGCAGGCGGAGGTGATGTCGGCGTAGGTTCTCTCGAAGTCTCCGGTGTACCACGGGTCGGCGACATCCCTTTCCGAGCCGGTGTAGGACATCATCAGACGCACTTTTCCTTCGGGGTCGGAGCCGATTATGCCCATAAGCCTCCGGACATTTCCTGAATCCATACAGATTAGCCGGTCGAAGCGCCCGTAGTCCGCTTTCGTCACTTTTCTCGCCGTTTTCGTCCGGTCGAACGGGATGCCGTGGGAGGCGAGGCACTGCCTTGCAGGCGGATAAATCGGGTTGCCCCTCTCCTCGTCTGAAACAGCGGCCGACTCAACGATGAACTCCTCCTCCAATCCTCTTGCCTTCACAAGGGATTTAAGGATGAACTCCGCCATAGGGCTGCGGCAGATGTTTCCGTGGCATATAAAAAGAATGCGCTGCATAGTAGTGTCGGAATAAATCACAAAGTTAGCAAATGGATGGAACAGCTGAAATCGGACAGCGAAAAAATCTTTGCTGGAAATCCTCCAAGTGCCTCGATGAAACGGACAATCTACGACAGTGCCTAAATGAACTTTTCGGTGAATAATGTTTCTATTCGCCGAAGAATATTCGGTGAATATCTTGTTTTATCACCGAATAATTCATAGTTTTGC
>CAYNDY010000135.1:0-5333 GCA_964396105.1 uncultured Muribaculaceae bacterium | reverse complement strand
ATATAGCCCAAAAAGATATTCAAAGCTAAAGCATCTTCCGCTTTTTGAAAATAAAGAATACTATCAGCAGGGACATAACCATCATCGCTATGATAATCACCCAGTTCCAGGGACTGTCATCCGGAAGGAGAGGAAGGGCTACATTCATTCCGTAGAAGGAGGCGATGAGGGTCGGAGGCATCAGAAGGAGGGAAACCAGCGTGAACACCTTCATAATCTTGTTCTGGTCGAGGTTGATGATACCGATTACGGTGTTCTGGAGATATTCCAGACGCTCAAAACTGAAGTTGGTGTGGTTCACGAGGGAAGCGATATCCTTCAGAAGCACATTCAATTTGCTCTGGATGCTCTTGGGACATTTCGAAGACTTGAGGATGCTGGAGATGACCCTCTGTTTGTCGACTATGTTCTCGCGAAGGAGCATCGTGTTCTCCTGCAGGCGGTTGATGTCGAGGAGGAATTCCTCGTTTATGTCTTCGCCGAGGCTGACCTTCTTGTTGTACTGGGCGATTTCCTTTGAAAGGATCTCAATCATATCCGCGTCGGAGTCGATGCGCTGCTCGAGAATGTTGTTGAAGACAGCGTAGCCGTTGGTATACATTTTCGGGAACACATTCAGACGCCTCTGGAGTTCGGTGAAACTGCGCAGCTGGACTTCTCGGAGGGTCGTCAGGGTGTTACCCTTGAGGATGAAGGAGACGCTCTCCATCGAGTATTCCTCAGGCCCCGGGATTACGAAGTTGGTGTTGGCGAAAATGGCGTCCTCGGTCTCGGAGAAACGGGATGAGGACTCAATCTCTTCGGCAGTGGCGCGGCTCTGGATGGTGGTGCCGAGGAAAGCTTCGACCGAACGCTTCTCATCGCCCGTAGGAGAGAGAAGATCAATCCATATTACATCGGAAATGTTTATAGCGGCAAAATCAGCCTCGCTCTGCGAGACCTTCATCTGGCCGTTCACCCTGTAGAAGATTTCCACCATAGCCTTCCTGAGTTTTATCCGGCCGCTGCGCCGGAGGGTTTAACATCGATTCCCGGCCCGGAGGCCAGGCCCCGCAGGCGCGCCGTTTCGCTGGCGGAAGAGAAACGGCCCGCAAATATAATGTTTTTTTTCGGAATAGGCCACCGACTTTCACCTATATGATATGGAAAAGGTTCAGTCAATTTTCTCGGCACAATTGATACCATCTAAAGCAGAGGAGACGATACCGCCGGAATAGCCGGCTCCCTCCCCGCAGGGGTAAAGCCCCGGAAGATCGGGGTGCTGGAGCGTCTCCGAGTCACGAGGAATCCTCACAGGGCTGGAAGTTCTGGACTCAACCCCAAGAAGCAGAGCATCATTGGTGTAATACCCCTTCATCTTGCCACCAACCTCGGGGAAAGCAAGACGAAGTCGTGAAGAGACGTGCTCCGGAAGAATCTCATGGAGAGGCGCGCTGAGAACTCCGGGATGATAGGAGCTGCGCGGAAGGTCACGGGAAACGAGTCCCCTGCAAAAATCCACCATTCTCTGCCCCGGAGCAGCAAACGGATTGAGTTTCCGTGCGCCCTCTCCGCCACCATTAGACTTCGCCGCCTTCCCTGCGATGCGCTCCCTTTCCCCCTGCACCCAGTCCCAGACGGCCTTTTCGCTGTCGTGCTGGAAATTCAGAAGAGAAAGCGGGTCGGCGGCGGGATAGCCCGGGATGTCGCCCGGCTCAACGCTCACCACCACGCCGGCGTTCGCCCAGGCTGAGTTGCGGGCGGAATTGGACATTCCGTTCAGAACGGTCTCCCCTTCAACGGTGGAAGACGGGACAAGAATGCCCCCCGGGCACATACAGAAAGAAAACACTCCGCGCCCCTCAATCTGAGTGACGAAACTGTACTCCGCAGCAGGCATAAACGGCTGATACTTACCGTGATACTGAATCCGGTTTATGAGCGACTGAGGATGTTCCACCCTCACTCCGAGCGCGAACCCCTTCGCCTCGACTGCCCAGCCGCGGCGCACGAAAAGTTCATAAATATCCCTTGCCGAGTGCCCTGTGGCGAGGATTATGTTCCTGGCAGTAAATTCGCGGCTCTCCCCTTCCGGGTTCAGGACGACAACACAGTAGCCTTCGCCCTTCCCCGAAGGCTTTATGTCAACTATGCGGGAGTCGAAATGGTACTCTCCGCCGTGCTCGATGATGCATTTCCGGATGTTCTCCACCACCAGAGGAAGACGGTCGCTGCCGATGTGGGGATGGGCGTCGGTAAGGATGCTCTCCGAAGCACCGAAACGGACAAACTGGTGCAGGACCTCGCGTATGTCCCCTCTTTTTGAGGAGCGGGTGTAGAGTTTTCCGTCGGAGAACGTGCCCGCCCCGCCCTCGCCGAAGCAGTAGTTGGAATCGGGATTTACCACACCCTTGTCGCTAAGGCGCGCCACATCCACTTTCCTCGCGTGCACATCCTTCCCCCTCTCCAGGATTACGGGCTTGAGACCCTTCTGAAGCAGATGAAGCGCGGCGAACATCCCCGCAGGACCCGCTCCCGCGATTATAACCTCCGGGGCTCCGTGCACATCACGGTAAGGCGGAAGCTCATACTTTTCAAGCGGCTCCCCGACAGCGGAAACGGCGTAGCGACAGCGGTAGAGCACGTCGCCCCGCGCGTCAATGGACCGGCGCACAAGCCGGCATTCCCCCACGCCCTTCGGCCCCACGCCAAGAGCGCGCGCGGCCGCCGAGCGAAGTTCCTCCTCATGGATTTCCTTCCCGATTTTGCAGGTGAGTTCTATTTCTTTCATTAAAAGTCAGCTAATCTTGAAACCGGGGCGACGTCGAGAGGGGTGCGTTCGCCTGCGAGGTAGTGATAGTAGCCGGCGATGGCTATCATTGCGGCGTTGTCGGTGGTGAACTTGAACTCCGGGAGATAGACATTCCAGCCTCGTTTTGCGCCCTCGGCGACGATTCTTGAGCGAAGTCCGCTGTTTGCCGAAACTCCTCCGCCGATTGTCACCTCGCGGATGCCGGTCTGCTTCGCGGCCTTTATCAGCTTGTCCATCAGAATGTCAATCAGAGCCTTCTGGAACGAGGCGCAGATGTCCTCCTTGTTTTCCTCCATAAAATTCGGATTCAGAGCCATCTGGTCGCGGACAAAGTAGAGAAGCGACGTCTTGATGCCGCTGAAGCTGTAGTCAAGACCCGGGACGTGCGGTTTGGCGAACTTGAAGCGGTTTTCGTTCCCAAGTTTTGCCAAACGGTCCACAACAGGGCCTCCGGGATAGCCCAGGCCCATCATCTTGGAACATTTGTCGAAGGCCTCCCCCACCGCGTCGTCGATGGTCTGCCCGAGAATTTCATATTTCAGCGGGCTGTCCACCCTCACAATCTGGGAGTTTCCGCCCGAAACAAGAAGGCACAGGTAGGGGAACTCCGGGGTGCGGTTTTCCTTGTCGTACTGCTTCACGAAGTTCGCAAGGATGTGTCCCTGAAGGTGGTTCACTTCAATCAGCGGGCAGTCAAGCGCGATGGAAAGCGACTTCGCGAACGAAGTGCCCACCAGAAGCGAGCCCAGAAGTCCCGGTCCGCGGGTGAATGCGATGGCGGTAACATCCTCCCGGGCGACGCCCGCCCTCGAAAGAGCCTCGCTCACCACCGGAACGATATTCTGCTGGTGCGCCCTCGAAGCCAGTTCCGGAATCACGCCGCCGTACGCCTTGTGAACGTCCTGACTTGCAATTACATTGGAAAGAAGATAGCCGTCCTTTAAAACGGCCGCCGAAGTGTCATCACAGGATGACTCGATACCCAAAATTATATCTGCCATAGTTTTCCTTTCTCTGAGGTAAAATCCCCGCAAAATTACTCATAAATCCGCGAAAATCAAGCGAGATTTTCTGCGGGGAGTTTTCCTTGCAATAAGACAGCGGGCGAAAGTGACGATTTCTTCGCCATTTCCGCCCGCTGTCGCGCATTTTCTATTTATCAGACTACTGAGCCTGAGAATTCTTGACGATTTCGTCGTACTTCTTGTAGGCTGCCTCGTACTCCTCGCCCTGGGAGACGAAACGGTAGTAGATGTTCTTGAGGTAGATGGCGATGTTGTTCTTGATGTCCTCGGACTTTGAGACTGCGTATGCCTTCTCGAACGGATCGATCGCGTCCTTGAGGCACTGCTCGAACTGGGCTACAAGAGCCTCGTACTTGCGGTCGTCAAGCTCGTTGGATGCCTCCTCGGAGATTGTAACAGCGTCGTTGTAGAGCATAATGCCGGCACCGATGTAGCCGAACTCGTAGTTCGGGTCAATCTTGGCGCAGTAGTAGTAGGCCTTCTTCGCCTCGTCTTTCTTGCCGAGCTGGTTGTAGATGTTGCCCTTCACATAGTAGAGGGAAGCGTTGTTCGGCTCGTTCGCGATTGCCTTGTCAAGAAGAACGAAGAGCTTCTCAGGGTCTTCCTTGTTCTCAATGTAGAAATTGATGAGGGAGATGAGGATGCTCTGGCTCTGCGGGTAGAGTTCGAAACCTTTCTCAAGGATTATCCTTGCGTTTTCCTTGTCGCCGAGCTTGAGATAGATGTCGTGGAGCTTTGCGAAAACTTCGCCGCCTTCGTAGTAGTACTGATTGTCAAGGCAGTTCTGGAAGAAGCCTTTTGCCCTCTCGTACTTCGCCCTCGCTGCAACTGAGTCAGCGGCTGCAGTCCTGTTAGCGTCCATCCAGGCGGTGAAACCAGCGTTGTAGAGCGCTGTGGTGTCAACCTTTGAAAGCGGAGCGGTGGCTGAAGCCTTGGCTGCGTTCTCGAAGAGTTCTGAGGACTCTGCAAGTCTCTCGAGAGTATAGGCGTTCATACCGTCGCTAAGGAACTTGTTTGCGATGTCCTCGAGAGCGGCATTGATGACCTTGGTCTTCTTTCCTGCCGCGTCAAGTTCACCTGCCTTTGCATACGCGTCAACCGCGTTCTGGAGAGCGTTCTCGCAAACCGGCTTTGTCACGTCAACGAGGACGAGCTGTCCCTGCGCGTTGAAATAGAGGTCCTTGTCGGCGAAAGTCTGCTTGGTGCAGGCGGTGCCGGTGAGGGAAACCTGCTCGACTGAGAGCGGCTGCTGGTTGCCTCCGAGGAGCTGAATCTCCTGCTGGGTAGCGCCAATCCAAAGCTGACCCATAGGGCCGTTGTATGCGTCGACGTATGCCTTGCCGAGTTTAATCCAGGTGTCAGGCTTTGCTGCCTTCTTAGGGTTAGCTGCCGCAGCCTCAGCCTTAACGACAGCAGACCTCAATGCTTCAGGGCTCTTCTGCTGTGCAGATGCAAGGGTCACTGAAGAAATCAAAACTGTTAATGCAATCAGAATCTTTTTCATAATGCACTGAAAT
>CAYNDY010000134.1:0-5430 GCA_964396105.1 uncultured Muribaculaceae bacterium | reverse complement strand
ATTCCGGAAGGCACCACGACCTTGCCGGATGTCGGCCTCTGGAGACCGCAGATAAGCTTCAGGATGGTGGATTTTCCCGCTCCGTTCTTTCCCACAAGACCGATTTTATCCTGTTCGCTGATGTGGAAATTTATGTCAGAAAGAAGTGTAAATCCGCCGTAAGCGACTGTAAGAGAATTAATTGAAATCATAAATTCAACTTTCGCAAGTATCTAACTTATGTTGTTAGTCCGCATCGTCAATAAATATCCTGGGTATCCCCTCTCCGTCATCCTCATACTCAGTCTTAGGCGCGGCCGGAGCTGGCGCTGATGCAACTTCCTGGGCTGGCGCAGACGCGGCCGCAGGGGCCTTTTCTCCTACAGTTCCGGCTTCCGCAGCGCTCGGCACCGAAGTCGCCGCACTCGAAGATGCCCCCGCTGAAGCCTCTGAAGAGGCTCCCTTTGGAGTGTCAGGATTTCCCTTTGAGTCATCCTCATCCTCGTCATAGTCATCCTCAGGCTCGTCCTTACGGCAGATAAGAATGCTGAACTCGTAGAGAAGGTAGAGCGGAATGGTCACCACAATCATCGACATAAGGTCGGCAGGAGTGATGGCCGCCGCAATGATCATAAGAACGACGAGAGCGTGCTTGCGGTACTTTTTAAGAGTGCTCTTGTGGAGCAGACCGAGGTTTGACAGCACCATAATCACCGAAGGGAACTCGAATGCGAGCCCCATCGAAAACACCGTCGAAAAGAAAGTGGAGATGTAGGAACTAAGTGATATTGTGTTGGTTACAAGGGAGCTTACCGTGTAGCCCTGGAAGAAATCCACGATGAACGGCAGAAGGATGAAATATCCCACGGCAAGTCCCACATAGAAAAGGCACCCGGCAAAGAGAAAGGCCTTGCGCACCGCAGGTTTCTCCTTTTCGTAGAGCGCCGGAGCGATGAATTTCCACAGCTCGAAACAAATATATGGTGCACCGAAGACCAGCGCCCCGAGGAGCGAGGTCTCCAGATGCACCATAAACTGCGCTGTGAGATCGTAATTGACGAGCGAAATTTTCGGACTCATCCCGAACAGCTTGTAGATGAAGAAGTCGGGCTGAGTCGGCGCGAGCACCACAATGTCAAAAAAGTAGTCCTTGACAATGAACAGGACCAGGGCTATGAGCAGCACAACGCCGGCCGAGCGGAGCAAAGTCCCTCTCAGCGCATCCAAATGGTCCCAGAAGGACATTTCCGATGACTCGGTGCCGCTTTTTTTTGACATTCTGATTCAACCGCTTTTTATTCGGCCTCTCTACTTCTTGTCTGCAGGCTTAATGTCCTCTGGAGTTGTTTCAATTTCCTTCTTAATCTCGTCAATCTCCTTGTCAGCGTCCTTCATTCCCTGCTTGAAACTCTTCATTCCGTGTCCGAGACCCCTCATAAGCTCAGGAATCTTCTTGCCTCCGAAAAGAAGAAGAATCACGAGAACGATAAGAACAACCTGCCAGGGGCCGAATACTCCAAGTGGTAAAACTGTAATCATAATAATAAAGGTTTATGTGATTATTTATGTGTATTTATCTATATAAGTTGTAGCCTTCCCGCTATTTGCCGAGAGCCTTCAGCGAAACCCGGATACCCTCAATCTTCGAGAGAGTGTCGGCTTCCTTCTTCCTTTCGGCAGCGACAACGGCCTCGGGAGCGTGCGAAACGAACTTTTCGTTTGAAAGCTTGCCACGGACAGACCTCAGGAATCCTTCGTAGTATTTAAGGTCAGCCTCGAGTTTGGCAATCTCCTCCTCGGCGTTCACAAGTCCCTCAAGCGGAACGAACACCTTGAGAGTGCCTGCCATAAAGGAGACTCCTGCACCCGATTCGTTTATTGAAGTAGCGAATTCTATCTCGCTGATATTCGCAAGTTTGGCGACAACCGGGCAGAACTCCCTCGGGAAGTCTCCCACAAGGCTGAGCTTAAGAGCCTCACGAGGCGAAAGCCCCTTCTGCTGACGGATGTTCCTGACTCCCGCAACCACTTCCTCGCAAAGGGCATAACCCTCGATATACTTCCCGTCAACCTCTCCGCCGACAGGGTACCTCTCGAACATAATGGTCTCCCCTTCCTTGCGCGGACGGATTGCGTGCCAGAGTTCCTCGGTGATGAAAGGCATAATCGGATGAATCATCTTCAGAAGCGACTCGAAGAAATCCAGCGTGGCAGCGTAGGTCGCTCCGTCCACAGGAGAGCCGTATGCAGGTTTCACAGCCTCGAGATACCAGGCGCAGAAATCGTCCCAGAAGAGTTTGTAAACCGCCATCAGGGCATCTGAAATCCTGAATTTTGAGAAATTGTCGTTCACCTCGGCGGCAACTGCCTTGAGCTTGTTCTCAAACCACTTCACGGTCACTGCGCTGGCCTCACCCTGAGGGAGAGACTCGTCGACGGTCCATCCGGTGATGAGCCTGTAGGCATTCCAGATTTTGTTGCAGAAATTCCTGCCCTGCTCCACCTGAGACTCGTCGTAGAGGATGTCGTTTCCGGCCGAGCTGCAAAGAAGCATCCCCAGACGGACTGCGTCAGCGCCATATTTTGCAATGAGATCGAGCGGGTCCGGAGAGTTTCCGAGCGTCTTGCTCATCTTTCTTCCGAGCTTGTCGCGCACGATGCCCGTGAAATAGACATTGTGGAACGGCTCCTCCTTCATAAACTCGTCTCCGGCCATAACCATCCTTGCGACCCAGAAGAAAATGATGTCAGGGCCGGTCACAAGGTCATTGGTAGGATAGTAGTATGCGAGGTCGCGGTTCGGAGTGTGATCCGGGTGTCCGGGCATCTCGGGGTCGAAAACGGAGATCGGCCAGAGCCAGGATGAAAACCAGGTGTCGAGAACGTCGTCGTCCTGATGAAGGTCGGCGGCCGTGAGGGCAGGATTCTTCTTCTGAGCGAGCACAAGCGCCTCTTCAGCGGAAGGAGCCACCACGAAACTTCCGTCCGGAAGATAGTAGGCCGGGATTCTCTGTCCCCACCAGAGCTGACGGGAAATGCACCAGTCGTGCGCAGTTTCCATCCAGTGGCGGTAGGTGTTGCGGTATTTCTCAGGGATGAGCTTTATTTTTCCGCTCTCGACGCTCTCGAGGGCAGCCTTTGCAAGGTCATCCATCTTGAGGAACCACTGCTGCGAAAGCTTAGGCTCGATGACGGCGTTGGTCCTTTCGGAATATCCGATCGGAGAGGTGTAATCCTCTGTCTTTTCGAGATTTCCGGCTTCTTCGAGCATCACGGCGATTTTCTTTCTCGCAACGAACCTGTCCTCGCCCACAAGAATCTGGGCCTTCTCGTTCAGGCGGCCGTGGTCGTCAATGATGTCGAGAACCGGGAGGTTGTGCCTCAGGCCGATTGCATAGTCGTTCACATCGTGAGCCGGGGTCACCTTGAGGCAGCCGGTTCCGAAATCCATCTCGACGTATGAGTCCTCGATGATAGGTATCTCCTTGTTAATCAAAGGAATGAGCACTTTCTTTCCGCGCAGCCATTCATACCTTGTGTCCGCAGGGTTGATGCAGACGGCGGCGTCGGCCATAATGGTCTCAGGACGCGTGGTGGCAACTACTATGTATTTGTCGGTCGGGTTGCCGTTGCCGTCGGAAATGAAGTAGCGCATATGGTAGAACTTGCTGGCGGTGTCCTTGTGGACAACCTCCTCGTCGCTCACTGCGGTCAGTCCCACTGGGTCCCAGTTGACCATTCTCACGCCCCTGTAGATATATCCCTTGTTGTAGAAATATACGAAAGTGTTGATTACGGCCTCGCTCAGGTCCGGATCCATAGTGAACTTGGTCCTGTCCCAGTCGCAGGAAGCGCCGAGTTTGCGGAGCTGGCTGAGGATGATTCCTCCGTGCTTTTCCTTCCACTCCCAGGCGTGCTTCAGGAACTCCTCCCTGGTGAGGTCTTCCTTGTTGATTCCCTCCGCCTTGAGCTTCGCCACAACCTTGCTTTCGGTGGCGATGGAGGCGTGGTCGGTTCCCGGAATCCAGCAGGCGTTCTTTCCGTCCATACGGGCCTTGCGGATGAGCACATCGTTGATTGTGTTGTTCAGGACGTGTCCCATATGAAGGATACCCGTCACATTAGGTGGCGGAATCACAATCGTATATGGTTCCCTCTCATCCGGCTCGGAATGAAAGAACTTGTTTTTGAGCCAATAGGCGTACCATTTGTCTTCGGTCTGCGCCGGGTCGTACTTTGACTGCAACTGCTGCTGTGACTGTTCCATATATAATGTTGTATTTTATTCTATTTGCGCACAATCCTGCAAAGATACATAATTTTTCACTATCTTCGCGGGGCGAAATCATTAAATGTCCATTTTAATGACCGCGACGGAAGATTATACATTTAACATCGATACACAATGGCCAATACAGACGAAAACAAGCTCGAAATCGAGATTTCCCCGGAGATGGCGAAGGGGACATATTCAAACCTCGCCATCATCTCCCACTCCCACAGCGAGTTCATCCTCGACTTCGTGGCATCTCTCCCGCTTCTGAAGAAAGCGCAGGTGGGAAGCCGCATCATTATGACCCCGGAGCACGCCAAAAGGCTTCTGCTCGCCCTGGAGGACAATGTCCAGAAATATGAGGCCCAGTTCGGCCAGATTTCCCTCGGCGGCAACCCGTCCTCAGGCAACACCTACCCTATGGGAGGTTTAGGCGGCAATTTCAGCGGCGGAGCAAAGTCATAGGGAAATATTGGATACTTGCGAAAGTTCAGTCATAGGGGAAATATGGTGAAGATTATGAATTCCCAGCTCAAGGAGCTGGAAGTCAGCGAGGAAGTTTACAATAAAATCCTGAAAATCAAGGCGTTCACCTTTGACATCGACGGGGTGATGACCGACGGAAGCATTTTCGTCGCGGGCGACGGGGATTTCCTCCGCACCTACAACGCCAAGGACGGTTTCGGTCTGAGGATGGCGTCGATGGCCGGCTACAAGCTCGGGATCATCACCGGGGCGCACTCCGACACGGTGGAAAAACGCTTCAAATTCTTCGGTTTCGCCGGACCGGATATCTATCTGTCATCGAAAGATAAGATTGCCGACTTCAAGGATTTCTGCAACAAGTATTCTCTCTCCCCGGAAGAGGTGATCTACTGCGGAGACGATGTCCCTGACGCACCGGTTCTCTCCGCCTGCGGCCTCGGGGTGTGCCCTGCCGATGCGATGGAGGAGGCGAAACTGTGCGCCGACTATGTTTCGGTTTTCCCTGCGGGAAAGAGGTTTGTGCGGGAGATTATCGAGATTGTGCTGAGAGCTCAGGGAAAGTGGAATTTTGATGTCAGCAAATACGAGAAAACGTACTAAAAGCCTCAAAAAAGCGGTCTGCTTTTAGTTTTATAGGATAATCACTTTATGAGTAAGCATATCATTTTGGGCAGCGCGTCGCCGCGGCGGCG
>CAYNDY010000133.1:0-5437 GCA_964396105.1 uncultured Muribaculaceae bacterium | reverse complement strand
AAAACACACAAGATATGATTAAACCGGCGAAAAGGACTGAGGTGGTCAAGGAATACTACTTCTCCCGCAAAAACAAAGAATTGGCAGCAGTGAATGCCTGGAGGGCTTCTAAGGGCGAAAAACCAGTGATAAGCCTCGGAATCGGAGCTCCTGACAGGATGCCTCCGATGGCGGCCATTGAAGCTCTGGGCGAATGGGCCCGCAAGAGCGACTCCCACGTCTATCAGAACTACAAGGGGCTTCCGGCTCTGCGCAAGGCATACGCCGAGTGGTACAAACGCTACTACAATGTGGACCTCGACCCTGACTGCGAAATCCAGCCGCTTGCAGGCTCGAAGGAAGGTATCCTTCTTCTCGCCCTCTCGTTCATCGACAAGGGCGACAAGGTCCTTGTTCCTGACCCGGGCTACCCGACCTACACCTCCGCTCTCGAGCTCGTGGAGGCCGACATCGTGACCTACGACCTTCTGCCGGAGAACGACTGGTGCCCTGATTTCGAGGCACTTGAGAGGATGGACCTTCGCGGGGTGAAGATGATGTGGGTGAATTACCCTTCTATGCCTACGGGAAAGGCCGCTTCGGAGGACCTGTACCGCCGGATTGTGAAATTCGGTCTTGAGCACGACATTCTCATCGTGAACGACAACCCGTACAGTTTCATTCTCACCGACAAACCGCTTTCAATCCTGTCCGTTCCACGCGCAAAGGAGTGCTGCATAGAGCTCAATTCGCTGAGCAAGGCTCACAATATGTCCGGATGGAGAATCGGAATGGTTGCGGGCGACGCTTCGCTCATCGCATCGGTTCTGAAAGTAAAATCCCAGATGGACTCCGGTATGTTCAAGCCTATGCAGATGGCTGCCGTCGCGGCTCTCTCCCAGGGCCCCGAGTGGTTCGAGCAGCTCAACGCCGGCTATAGGGAAAGAAGGAAGATTGCGGGCGAAATTATGGAGGTTCTCGGAGCTGAGTACCCTCACGACGGCACCGGACTTTTCGTCTGGGGAAGAGTGAAGGGAGACAATCCGCTGCTTTCGCGGGTCGCTGAAACAGAGGCACTTGCAGCCGAGGCTGGGATTTCTCTGAGCGCTCCGGAGAACGGGGTGGAGAAAAGCTACGGAGAGAAAATCTCCGACTACCTTCTCTACAAGACGGGTGTGTTCATCACCCCGGGCTGCATTTTCGGCAAGAACGGACGCGAATACATCCGCATCTCCCTCTGCGCCAATGCGGAGAAACTTTCCGAAGCTCTCGCTCTTGTAAAATCCGTACTCTAAAAGGTTCGCAAAGGACAAGGCTTATGAGGGTCGGGATTATAGGACTCGGGCTCATCGGCGGCTCGATGGCGATTGATCTGAGGCGCCGGGGCTATGCCTCCTCCGTTCTCGGAGTGGAGGCGGAGAGCGTGAACGCCGCGGCGGCAGAGAAAATCGGCCTTGTGGACAAGGTCGTTCCGCTGGAGGAGTGCATCCGGGAGTGCGACCTGCTGGTGCTCGCAGTGCCGGTCGGAGCCGCAGCAAGGATGCTTCCCGAGATTCTTGACCGGTTCGGGGAACTGGAAGATTCCGGGAGCGGCGCTAAGGGGCTGACCCAAACGCCGGAAGGTGCGGCCAGGACGGCCGGGCAGGCCCCCCGGTGCGGCAAAATCGTCATTGACGTCTGCTCCACGAAGGAAAACCTCACTAGGGCAGTGAGTTCCCATCCCCTTCGCAGCCGCTATGTCGCCACCCACCCGATGGCGGGCACGGAGTATTCAGGCCCGTGGGCGGCTCAGCCGGGGCTTTTCGACGGCAGGGCCTGCATAATCTGCAACGCCGAGGAGTCTGACCCCGCTGCCGTGAGCGAAGTCGAGCGGCTCTACGACGCTCTCAATATGAGGCTCATCCGGATGGACGCCGCCAACCACGATGTCCACACCGCCTACGTCTCCCACATCTCGCACATAACCTCCTTCGCCCTCGCGCTCACTGTTCTGGACAAGGAAAAGGACGAAAAACACATCTTCGACCTCGCCTCCGGAGGCTTTTCCTCCACGGTCCGCCTCGCCAAGAGCAGCGCGGATATGTGGGTGCCTATTCTCTCCCAAAACAGGGAGAATGTCCTCAGGGTCATAGACACCTACATCGAAAAAATGGGCGAGTTCCGGGAGGCCATCAGCGCAGACGACTCCGAGAAAATCCGCTCCCTCATCGAGGAAGCCAATCATATAAAAAGAATCCTCAGATAGACCCGTATATTATTGATATTCTGCGGTTTATCACAAATGATACAGACAATGAAAACAGAACTCGACATAATCCCGATCAATGAATGGGGGATGTTCCATCTCCCCCCGAGACCCTGCGTGATCGCGGGTCCCTGCAGCGCTGAAAGCGAAGAGCAGGTGATGGAGACGGCGCGCGGACTTAAAGCGATAGGAATCAATGTGTTCAGGGCAGGTATATGGAAGCCCCGCACACATCCGGGATGCTTCGAGGGAGTGGGAACGCAGGGCCTACGGTGGCTCCAGAGGGTCAAACGCGAACTCGGAATGAGCATAGCCACGGAGGTTGCCAGCGAAAAGCACGTCTATGACTGCCTGAAATACGGGGTGGACCTCGTCTGGATTGGCGCCCGCACCAGCGCAAACCCCTTCCTCGTGCAGGAAATCGCCGACGCGCTCACTGACACTGACATCTCAGTTCTCGTCAAGAACCCGGTCAACCCGGACATAGACCTATGGATAGGAGCTCTGGAAAGGCTCAACAGGGCCGGCATCCGCAAACTCGGAGTAATCCACCGAGGATTTTCGACCTCCGAAAAGATAAAATACCGCAACGACCCTCTCTGGCAGTACGCCATTGAGCTTCGCGCCAAGTGCCCGAACCTCCCGTTCTTCTGCGACCCGAGCCATCTCGGAGGCAGCCGCGACTACATTCTGGAAATCTCCCAGCGTGCAATGGACCTGGGTCTTGAGGGCCTGATGGTGGAAAGCCACTGCAATCCGGACGTGGCGCTAAGCGACGCCAAGCAGCAGCTCACCCCCGCAGCTCTCTCGGATATGCTTGAACACCAACTGGTTGTGCGCGATGCCGACTCCGCCAAAGCCTCCTACAAAGACCGCCTCAACCAGCTCAGAGCCAAAATCGACGTCATCGACGAAAACCTCGTCCACGCCCTCGGCCAGAGGATGGAGGTAAGCCGCCAGATTGGCCGGATCAAAAAGGAGAACAACATAGCCATCCTCCAGACAAGCCGCTGGGACGCAGTTCTTGCCGATATGATTGAAAAAGGCAAGGAGAACGGCCTGGAAGAAGAGTTCATAAAAACAGTCTTCAACGCCATCCACGACGCCTCAGTCAAATCCCAAGCTTAAGCTGCCGCCGAAAAACTGCAGAATAAGGTGATTTGGAAAGCAAAAAATTGCAGAATAAGATGATTTGACGAGCCAAAATTTGCAAAATAAGGTGATTTAACAAAATTTCTCATTATATTTGCAGCCGGTTAACAGGCTGAGAATATGATAGATAAACGGGAACTTGAATTAATACTGCTCGAACAGAAGCAGGATTTGGAATATAAAGCCAAAATGCGGTTGTGCCACAGGGCAGAAGAAGCCCAAGTCGACTTGGAAAGTTCGCTCGCCCAAGTGGTCATAGGAGTGCGCCGCAGCGGCAAATCCACTTTGTGTCTAAATGTGCTCAAGTCAGCGGGAGTAACCTTCGGCTATGCCAATTTCGATGACGAGCGTCTGAATGCTCTCGAAACCGAGGACCTTAACAATGTGCTTGAGGTCCTCTACAAAATCAACGGAGAATTCAACCATCTCTTCCTTGACGAGGTTCAGAATGTCGACGGCTGGCATCTTTTTGTAAACAGGCTTCTTCGCAGAGGGATGAAAGTCCTCATAACCGGTTCAAATGCCAAACTCCTCAGCGGCGAACTCTCCACCCACCTCACCGGCCGTCACTCTACAATAGAACTATACCCTTTCTCCTTTAAAGAGTTCTGCGACTATAAACAAGTTGACACACAAACGCTTACAACCGTCGCCGAAGCCGCAAGACGTTCCGCTTTTGACGAATATCTCCGCAAGGGAGGATTCCCGGAGCTTCTAACGGAGAAGAACAGCCGGAAATATGTAAGTTCTCTCACGGACGACATTCTGGAGAGGGATATCCGCCAGCGTCATAAAGTCAAATATTTCGCGGCATTCGAACGGATGGCCCATCATCTGATGAATGTCGCCCCTGCGGTGCTTTCAGTCGCGGATTTAAGCAAGACTTTCGGTATCAAGTCCGCGCAGACGGCAGACAACTATGTCAAATATCTCAAGCAGGCCTATCTTCTTGTGGGTCTGAACAAATACTCACCTAAAAGCCGGCAGAGGCTGACGGAAGAAAAGGTCTATACTGTGGATGTCGCCGTTATGGACCAGAGGCCCGACGCGATGGCAGGAGATAACCTTGGATGGAGACTGGAGACGGTCGTGTTCCTCGAGCTTCTTCGCCGCGCCTCAAATGAAGGTCAGGACATCTACTACTATAAGAAGGACTCTCGCGCAAAGGAAGTGGACTTCGCCCTGTGCAAAGGCAACAAAGTCCTGCAGCTCTACCAGGTCTGCCTCGACCTCACAGCCGAAAAGACCCGCAACCGCGAACTGAGTGCCCTCTTTCAAGCCTCCGAGGAAACCGGCTGCCGAGACCTGTTCCTAATAACCGACACTCAGCGGTCCACCGTAGAAAAAGAAGGCCGCCAAATCCGCATCCTCCCCGCCTACGAATGGCTCCTCGGCGAGGGCGCTGAGTAAAAGGAAAAATCATCACAGAAATTAATAACACAAAATGGCAAGAAGCATATTAATTCGTAGCACTACACCGGCAGACACTGCTAAAACGAAACAGGGTTGGACGCCACAATATCAGAAAATTCTCGAGTTCCGCGCGAAACTGTCAGAGTTATTGTCTCAAGACAGATACCTCGCCCGAAGCGATTACAGGGCGCTGATTGACGAGTACAAGGAGGCATACACCTTCTTTGACAGCCTCAAAGTTTCTGAAATGCTCTTTGCATACTGCGAGAAAAACAGTCTTAAATTATATGATGCAACCAGCTTCATCACGGAATATGAGGACTTGAAGGATTTGAAAACAGGGGCCAAGTTAATTTCCGAGCACAACAACAGATTTATCAACCGACACCTTTGGAGCGACGGCGACTACCTCAAAAATATACTGAAGAGTGTCGATCCCGAAATTTCTCTTGATTATGAACAGCGAAAGGTTGTACTCTCCGATGAAGACTATACTCTTGTTGTAGCCGGAGCTGGGGCGGGCAAAACCACGACAGTGGCAGCGAAAGTCAGGTATCTCGTTGAAAAACAAGGAGTAAGACCGGAGCAAATTCTGGTTATATCATTCACGAACAAAGCCGTAGGCGAACTTCGAGACAAGATTAACAG
>CAYNDY010000132.1:0-5446 GCA_964396105.1 uncultured Muribaculaceae bacterium | reverse complement strand
GAGGTGCCTAGCGGACCTTTCTGGAGGGGTTTGGTGGAAGGGCTTGGAAAAATTAGTATTGATTATCAGGGGTTTATGGAAGGAGGGTTTCCATAGGGTGACAGTATTTTCTATAAAATGTGGGTACAATGTGGGTACATTACAGAAGAATTCATATCTTTGTGGTACAACAATAAAGATTCGTAATTATGGCTGTAAATTTTGTACTCCGAACTAAGGAGAGCAAGGGGATGGCGACCGTCTTCGCCAGAGTCCGATCGCGAAAGCTGTCGGTGGACCTGAAGGTCAGTACCAATTTTTCCGTGGATATCGAGGCTTGGAACAAAGCCCACACGAATGCCGGCGAGATGAAGCGGTATCGCCGGGCGCGCGGGGTGGAGGAGATGTGGCTGGTTCTCGATGCGATAGAGCGCCGGCTGAATCATCTGTTGGATGCCGGCACTAAAGTCGATATTGAGATGGCCACTGCTATCGTGGAGGAGGAATACTACCGTCAGGAACGGCAGCAGGAAGCTGAGGCTGCCCGTCTGGAGGCTGAGAGGCTGGCGGAGGAAAACCGGATGACGCTGAAAAAGTACATTGCGAAGTACCGTGCTGACATTGCAAGCGGAGCGCGGCTTACCGAGAAGATGACCCGCTTTGCTCCGAGCACGGTCAGGGCGATCAATACTGCGCTGAACCAGTTCGATGCGTTCTGCAAGAAGCAGAATCGCGAGTATGACTGGGACGATGTGGATATGCAGATGTACAATGACTACACCGTATTCCTGCAGCAGAAGACGCGCGAGAAGGACGGGAAGCAGGTCTTCGACGGCTACAGCATCAACTCTATCGGCAAGTGTATCAAGACTCTGAAGCAGATTCTGGCGGCGGCTGAGAGCGAGGGCTACAATACGTGCATCAAGTGGAAGGATAAGAAGTTCAGGGGAACGCGCGTGGAGGTGGACAATGTTTACCTTACTCGTGAGGAACTGGATAAGTTGATGGCTCTGAAGTTCACCGAAAAGCACAGTGGCCACGAGATAGCCCGCGACATCTTTATGGTCGGATGCTGGACTGCACAGCGGGTGTCCGACTACAACAATATCAAGAAAGAGGATTTCGAGACCTATACGAAGCGCTGGATTGAGGACGTGCCGGATCCTGAGCATCCCGGCCGGACTAAGCCGGAGATCAGGGAGAAGGAGATTACGGTTCTGAACGTGCGCCAGCAGAAGACGGGGGCGAAGGTGGCTATCCCTTGCTCCACTCAGCTCAAGGAGATAATGCAGAAATACGACTGGCAGCTTCCGCATCTGGAGGACCAGGTCATCAACCGTTATCTCAAGGAAATCTGCCGCGATGCGGGAATCGTGGAGGAGGTCGAAATTCTCGAAACCAATGGCGGAATCCCCAAGAAAGTCCGCAAACCCAAATATGAACTTGTGCATACGCACACTGCAAGACGAACTGGCGCTACTCTGATGTATCTGTCCGGTATGGATATCTACGACATTATGAAGATCACCGGCCACACGTCGCCTTTGATGCTGAAGAAGTATATCAAGGCTGACGAGCTGGAAGTCGTGGATAAGATTACCAGCAACTACAAATACTTCGATTAAGAGCATAGAGTATGATTACGTATTGCACTGAGCTGCAGGGGGCGAGAGCTTCCATGCGGCTGATTGGCGGCGCTATGCGCGCCATAATGAACCATTTCGTGCCGAGAACCCCGCAACAGGGGTATGATTTCGGATGCAGGACTGCCATAGAATGCGTTGAGGCCGGAGGCCAGGAACTTCGCAGCAATCTCTGGACGGCATTCGGATGGATCACGGGAATGTGGAACGACATCGTCAGCAATGAGTCTTACAGCGCTAAGGTCCTGGCGTTTCTTGGGGTGTTTAAGGGCTTCTCCGACATCGTGAAAGAGTTCGATGAGAGTCTGGTCGCCGCGGGGCTTGAAGCCGAGGAAATCCTCTCGAACGAGTGGATCGGACGGGAATACGTGCTGATGACGCTGGACGTGCAGGAGGCGAACATCGACATCTTCTCTTTCTTCAAGGGCGGCAGCGTGCTGCGCCCGTCACCGGAAAGTCCCTATGCGGGACTCGCCAGGAAGATGCAGGCCATCGTGCCCGGCATCACCCAGAAGGAGGTCGAGAATCTCATTCTGTATCAGATTCCTCTGCCGCGAAAGAAGGTCTGGGTGGCGGACAAGTTCACCGGAACGACCTTCGGGCGCTACTTCAAGATCGACTGCAAGAATATGAACTGCAGCTTCAATTTCAAGGTGAAAAATCGCCCGTTCACACCCCTCAACTACCGGTCGAACGCTCCGCTCTACGAGGACCAGCAGGATGGAATCTCCCATATCCTCTGGGAGTACCCTCCACCTTCCAGATAAAGAAAAAACCTGCAAAAAACCTTCAGTTTTTCTCTCTGGTGAGACCGCAACGGCTGCTTTGTGTGGCCGTTTTTCGCGTTCTGAAGGCCGAAACTCCTCAGAACCTGCAGTTCTGCAGGTTTGGAAGGGCGATTTTTCCATTATAATTTCGTCCCGTCAAGACATTATAAACCAAGGGTGTGGCCACATCCATTTTACTAACTTTCAAGATTCTGTAAAATGGAAAAATTTGATCAGATCTGGACCTACATTGAGGCCAGATTAACACCTATCATCACCAAAGCTGTGCGCTCGGCTCTTCCGGAGCAGCCGGAGCTTGACCCTGACCTTATGTCAAGGGAGAAGGTCATCAGCGAGTATGACATCTCGAATGGCAGCCTCTACAATCTCATCAACAGCGGCGACCTGACCAAGCACAAGATGGGGAGGCTAACGTACTTCAGCAAGACGGAAATCGAGGCCCTGGCAAAAGCCAAAAAGCTGGCCGTACGTATGACAAACAAGAGGAGGGCCGAGAAATGAGAGAGCTTCTTGACCGAATCTGTCAGGACAAAGACGTATGTTTGTCCCAATTCTCAGACGCCGATATATTCCGAAGATTATGGCGAATTTAGTGGAAAAACGGTGGTTTGACAGTGATGGGGTGTATGTGAGCGTGTTCTCTCATATACTCGCGAGCAAGGGAGCTGAGGCAAGCAGAGAAGAACTGCGCAGCGAGTATGACGGAGCCGTGGACCATCCGAAAGAGATAGGCCTGAAGGAATTTCTGACAGTAGGCCCACATTACCTCAGGAAAATCGAACGGGTAAGGCAGACGGAAGACAAGGAAGTCCGGGACCACCTGAAGAAAACAACTCTGCCTGTAGGGACGATAAGTGCGACCTTCAAGACCAGAGCCAAAGGGCCTGACCTCAAGGATAAGCTGAAGCACTATAACTCCCTGATAGTACTGGATTTCGATAATCTCGGCGATATTGAATGCGCCAAGCGCATTCTCTCGAATTTGCCTTACGTTTACTACGTGGGGCTGTCGGTCAGCGGCCGCGGGCTTTTCGCAATCGTGCCGATAGACACTGATGACTTCAACGAGCATAAGCTGTATTTCGAAGCTCTGAAGCGGGAGATGGCCGCATTGGGTCTTACCCTCGACAAGTCCGGCAGCGACGTCACGCGGCTGCGGGTGATCAGCTACGACCCTGAGCCTTTCTTCCACGAAGGCTGCGAGTACTATCATCTTCCCGAGGACTTCGACCCGAACGAAGAGACGCGCCCGAAGGCGAAGTACGAGAACTCGCAGGAGTATCTGGATTCGCAGTCGGTGCTGGAACACGTTGAGGCTTGGGAGGAGAAACGGCTGCCGCTGGACGACTACGATGACTGGCGCACCGTCGGGATGGCGCTCAGCTCTCTTGGCGAAGCTGGCCGGGAGCTCTTTCACAGAGTCTCCCAATTCGGCAAGAGCTACAGCCCGCAAGGAACTGACAGAAAGTTCGATGAGTTCCTGCAGAACACCCGCCACATCGGCCTCGGAAGCTTCTTCTACAAGTGCCACGAATACGGCATCTACGCTAAAGGCCGGCCGCATTACGAGAGCGTTCCGTTCCCGGTGGAGGTCCTTCCGAAAACTGTGCAGGGCATCGTGCGCGATGCCAACTCCTGCCTCAATTTCCCGGTGGACTACCTGGCACCATCGCTTCTGTTCGTCGCGGCAGTGGCCTGCGGCAACAGTATGGCCGTGGAGATCAAGAAAGGCTGGCACGAGAAGGCGATTCTCTACCTTGCCATCGTGGGTGGAAGAGGCACCAACAAGACCGGTAGCCTGGTCTTCGCTCTGGAGCCTCTGCAGGCACTCGACAACCGGGAATACGAGAAGTACGCCAAGCTCAAGGCCGCCTACGACAAAGAGCTGCGCAAGCCGCTCAAAGACCGCAGCGGGGAGGCCATCGAGCCGGTGTATTGCCAGACCATCCTGGCGGACTTTACCGCAGAGGCGCTTGTGCATCAGCACAAGGCCAATCCGAGGGCGCTGGCGGTATTCTTCGATGAGCTTTACGGCTTCGTGATGAACTTCAACAAGTATCGCAGCGGCAGCGACGAGCAGATGTGGACGCAGCTCTTCAACGGCGGCGGAACCATCGTGAACCGCGTAAGCTCCGATCCCGTCAAGGTCGATGACACCTGCATCAGCATCTTCGGCGGCATCCAGCCCGGAGTCCTGAAGGACTTCTCGAAGGGGAAGATTGAAAACGGCTTCATAGACCGCTGGCTCTTCGCCTATCCCGACAAAGTGCCGTACCCCAAGCTCAACGAGAACGAGATAGACCCTCGCACGAAAGAGTCCTGGGCCGAGATAGTGAATCGCATCCACGACCTGCCGTTCGACGGCGCAAGCCGGGTGCTGAGATTCTCGCCCGAGGCGAAGGCTGCGTTCACCGATTGGTACAACAATCTCTCGAACGAGAAGAACTCCGGCGGCGATGCCTTTGCCGGCCTTGCGGCCAAGATGGACAAGTACTGCGCGAGGTTTGCCCTCATTCTCGAAGTCCTCAAATACGGCTGTCGCGAGTCCGACCTCAACGACGTCTCCCTCGAAAGCACCCGTGGAGCCATAGCCCTCTGCTACTACTTTCTGGGCTGCGGTATGAAGGCGCGGAAGAAATTCTCCCACAGCCCGCTTGCCGACCTGAAAGACTGTCAGCGGCGAGCCTACGAAGAACTGCCGTTCACCTTCACCACAGCCGAAGGCCTGGAAATCGCCGAGAAACAAGGCATCAGGGAACGCACCTTCAAAGACTGGCTCAAAACCCGCTACTTCAAGCACATAAGCCACGGCCTATACGAGAAGACCTACAAATGACCGCCACCCATAGAGGCCCCGCACTTTCTGCATTTTCCGCACTATCCGCATCCCCGCAGCCCCCACAAGCCCCGATGCAAAGTGCAGAAAGTGCAGGAAATGCAGCCGCCGATGGACAGGAAAATCATCGGCGAAATCTACGACAACGAGTGGAAAGATGTGTCAGAAAAACTGACGGATTTCTTGACACCTTGTTGTCA
>CAYNDY010000131.1:0-5467 GCA_964396105.1 uncultured Muribaculaceae bacterium | reverse complement strand
AATTCCACCAAGCAATACGCCACCCTCTCCCTCGGCTACCAGTTCTCGTTCTAAAAGCAGAGCCGTCAGGAGTCAAAAGAGCTCAGCGCCAGATAGAAAAAGCCCCAACGCCTGACAAAATTTTCTGCTGCGGTTGGCATATTTGCTCGCAGGGGTGGTAAATAAATTCTGAATCGTCTGTGATTTTTTGGTAATTTTTACACAAAAATTTGGTAGTGTAAATTTTACGCATTATATTTGCAGCCGAATTCAGGACGAGGTGGGGATAAAAGGATTGAAATTTAAACCATAAAATTTAATATTATGATAGTAATTGAGAGTAAAAGAAAGAAGATTGAGGATGTGGTTAAGAAGTATCCTGGCGCTGTGATTCTTGACGTGACCTCTAAAAGCACTGATCCCAAATTCATCCAGTTTTCTCCGTTTTACCCATTCGGGGATATTCCTGTCCCGGGGATGAAGGGATTTTCTGGAGCTTGCGTGGAGGGGATTTGGCAGGGTCTTAAGGTTTTCGAGAGGGAGGGGACTAGCACTGACACTATCCGAAACTATTCTATGAAAAACCTTAAACGTACCGAGAAAACTCACGGAAAATTACTTGGACACAAGTATGGGAATGAAATTCTCGAGTACATCGAGGCGAGAAAAAAGATTTATATTCCAACTTACAATTGGGTTCTTGAGAACAAGCTTGGCGCCCTTGTGAACAAACTCAGAGAACTTTCTTCACACGGTACTGTGGTTCTTCTTGATTATGAGACGAATGGAGATGTGGAGGATTGGAGAAAACCTCTCTCTCACGCTTCGCTGATTAAGGCTCATATTGAGGCTCTTGGAGACGATGAACAGGCTTCCCCTGTTGAATATAAAAAGGGGATGAAGGTTCGCCATTCAAAATTCGGTGAAGGAAAAGTGGTTTCCTATAATCCTGAGACTCAGAGAGTTGTTGTAGATTTTGAGGAAGGACAGAAAACCTTGAGCACTGTTTTCGCAAAACTGGAGGTTGTAGAGCAGTAAGGAGGGGTGAAAAACTTCGGCAAAAAGCAGAGCCGTAACTCCTTCATTTGGGGAGTTACGGCTCTGTTATTGAGTTAACCGCGGCGGATTTTTACGGTTTCTTTGGGGATGAAATAATATTTCTCTATTTCGTAGGCTACCTCGGCGTCGGGAGCTTCTATAATGTCAGAATGCTTCAGGGCGCGCTTGTGGCGGCGATTCAGGATGTGCCGCTTCAGCCAGCTGTAGCCGTATCTTTCGTAAAGGAAGGCGAGGGAGTCCACCTCGACTACCCTTCTGCCTTCACTGTCCTTGTACTTTTTCATTTTCTACAGGATTTGGGAGAGGAGAACAAAGTAGCAGACCGCCTCTTTCAGTCGGTCTCCTCTTATTCGCGGGCCATCAGTGCCTCTATGTCCTCTGACGCTATCGGGAGCCTGCTGTGGCCGAGGCGGCGGGCGCCTTCAGGGGTCACGAGAACGTCGTCTTCGAGACGGATGCCGCCGAAATTGAGGTATTCCTTCTCCAGAAGGGCGTAGTTCACCCGGCCGCCGTCAAGGCCGTCGCGCTTAAACTGGGCGATGAGCGCCGGGATGAAATAAATGCCCGGCTCGTCAGTGATTACATTGCCCGGAACGAGCCTTCTTGCCATCCTTAGGTTTGCAAGCCCCACACCGCCCTCTCGCTTCTGGTCATCGTCATAGCCCACATAGTCCTCGCCGTAGTCCTCCATATCGTGGACATCCAGACCCATATTGTGGCCCAGGCCGTGAGGCATAAAGAGGCCTCCGACCCCGTCAGCGGCAAGTTCCGCAGGGTCTCCGCTCACAATGCCGAGCGCCTTGAGGCCTTCAAGCATACGAGTTACCGTGGCGATGTGGACCTGCTTGTAGGTCACTCCAGGGCGAACCTGACTGAAGGCGAACTCGTTGCAGGAGTGCACGAGGTCGTAGATTGCCTTCTGCTTAGGGGTGAAGCGGCCGCCGCAAGGGTAGCTGCGGGTGAAGTCCGACGCGTAGTGGATGTTGCTCTCGGCTCCGGCGTCAACCACGAGGATGCGGCCCGGAGTGATAATCTGGTGGTGGGTGTGGTTGTGGAGAGTCTCGCCGTTCTGGGAAAGGATGGTCGTAAACGACACTCCCCAGCCCTCAGAAAGGGTCACGCCCTCCATCCTGCCGACGATTTCCTGCTCCAGAATACCCGGTTTGCAGCCCTGACGCGCGATGGTGTGCATCCGGATGCCGAGGTCGCAGGCCGAGTCGATGGCCTCGATTTCCTCCGCCTTTTTCACAATCCTCATCGCTATGATGGCACGGACAAGTGCAAGGGACGCTCCCTTTCCATCCTCGAGACGGCGGGATGAAACCGTGTCGGGATGCACTCCGAGGACTTCAGCCAGGCGGGTTGCGTTGTAGTAGCGCGACTGCGGGACATAGTGCACGGGGCGGCCGGCGGCCTTTGCCGCTTTCACCGCCTCGAAGAACTTCCCGTATGGCGCGGAGACGCCGTCTGCAGTGCTGCCTTCTCTCTCCCCAGCTCCGATCGCCTCCGCCTTTGAGCGGACTGAAGGCTGAGGGCCCATCCAGACGATGTCGTCTATGTCAACATCGTCCCCGTAGAGGGTCTCGGCACCGGTTTCAAGGTCGATGATGGCGGCGAAACCCGGCTCGTCAATGCCCCAGAAATAGAGGAATGTGCTGTCCTGGCGGAACTTGTAGTCGTTTCCGCGATAGTTTGCCGGCGCCTCCACATTTCCGAGGAACACCGCAATGCCTTTTTCTCCCTTCAGGCGGCGAAGAAGTTCTGCGCGCCGCTCTACATATATTTCTTTAGCGAACATAATCGTAAACTATTATAATCCAATATCTTCAGAGCCTTCCTAATGGACAATCCAGAAAAAGCCTCCCCGGGGCTATTTAAGAAAGCCCTTTTTCAGCAGAAGCTCCGCAATCTGGACGGCGTTGGTCGCCGCTCCCTTGCGGATGTTGTCCGAAACGCACCAGAGGTTGAGCCCGTTCTCCACAGACTCGTCGCGGCGGATTCTTCCCACAAAAACTTCGTCCTTTCCGAGGGCGTTTATCGGCATCGGATAGACATTGTTCTTGGGGTCGTCCTGCACCACAGCACCCGGGAACGCGGCAATCTCCGACCTGACGTCCTCAAGCGTGAAAGGCTTCTCAAGCTCGAGATTCACCGCCTCGGAGTGCCCGCCCAGAACCGGGACGCGGACCGTAGTCGCAGTGACGCGGATGGAAGGGTCGAGGATTTTATGGGTCTCGTTCACCATCTTCATCTCCTCCTTCGTGTAGCCGTTGTCGAGGAAAGTGTCGATGTGCGGAAGTATGTTCATATCAATCGGACAAGGGTAAACAGCAGGATATTCGCCCCACTTGGCCCCTTCCCTCTCGGCTTTCATCTGGTTCACGGCCTTGTAGCCCGTGCCCGTAACTGACTGATAGGTAGAGACTACGATGCGGCGTATGCCGTAGCGGCGGTGAATCGGGGTGATGGCGATAAGCATCTGGATGGTGGAGCAGTTGGGGTTCGCGATGATCATATCGCTCTCCTCTAGGACGTCTCCGTTGATTTCCGGAACGACGAGTTTCTTCCCGGGGTCCATCCTCCAGAACGAGGAATTGTCCACCACGCGGCAGCCTACCGCAGCGAACCGCGGGGCAAGTTCCCCTGAAGCCGAGCCGCCTGCCGAGAACAGCGCCAGCTGAGGACGCGCTGCAATTGCATCCGCCGCCGAAACCACGCTATATTCTTTACCCTTAAAAAGGACCTTGCGTCCCACAGATTTTTCCGAAGCCACCGGAAGAAGCTCATCCACAGGGAAATTCCTCTCGGCGAGCACCTCCAACATTCTTGTTCCGACCAGACCGGTCGCACCGACTACTGCTACTTTCATAATGCCATATCCATTACTAAATTCAACTTTCGCAAGTATCTAACTTATTTATATATAAGCCTTCCACCTCTAATCACCCTCTCAAATCCCACGCACTTTTTCCCTCCCACAAGTCCTCCCGCATTTTTATCTGAACCCCCTGCACCCCCTGTCAGGGGGATTTTTACGGCCCCCTGGGCCGGCGGGCAGAAGCCCTTGTAAAGTTTCGCATGCGAAACTTTAGTTACTAAATTCAACTTTCGCAAGTATCTAAACAGACCTTCTCGCTCTAATCCCACGCACACATTCTTCTGCCCAAACCCTCCCCCACGCGGGAAAAACTAACAAATATAGTAAATTTCAGGAATATATTCCCGGAAAAGATACTTTCCGCTAACTGAGGCAGTCGGAATACCCGGATTTTCATCCAGAGCAAAAAATCTTCAAAAAGTTTTGGAGGTTTGGATTATTGTTGTACCTTTGCGGTGTATTACAACACTAATACACTATCGAATTAAAGTCAGACATTGTGATAAGGCGCTGATTTCGAAGAGATTGGAAAGAAAATGTTTGTTAAATTAATACCTATTAAAATGATTAGTATCAACAATTTGTCCTATGCTTACGGAGCCAATGCCGTGCTTAGGAACATCACGATGGAGCTGCGGCCGGGGAACATCTACGGGCTGCTGGGCGAAAACGGAGTCGGGAAAACCACCCTGCTGACTCTGCTTTGCGGGCTCAAGAAACCTATGGGCGGAAGCATCACCGTGGACGGCTTCACCCCGTTCGACCGCAAGAGCGAAATGCTCACTGAGGTTTACTATCTCGGGGACGAGGTGGCGGAGATAACGATGAAACCTATGGAGTTCGCCCTCAACTACGGCAAGTTCTGGAAGGGCTTTTCGATGGAGGCTTTCGAGCAGCTGCTTTCGCTTCTGGAGGTCCCACGGGAGAACAGGATGGACCGGATGTCCACCGGAGAGCTGAAGAAGACCCATATCAGCTTCGCTCTTGCCACCGGATGCCGGTATATATTTATGGACGAGCCCACCAACGGACTTGACATTCCTTCCAAGGCGCAGTTCCGCAAGGCTCTGATGCAGTACACGAGCGAGGAGGCGACCGTGGTGATTTCCACCCATCAGGTGAAGGACCTGGAGAATGTGATTGACCCGGTCATCATTCTGGACAGGCAGAGGGTGCTCCTGAGCGCAAGTCTGGAGGAGATTTCCCGCAAGGTTTACTTTGATTACGGCACCGAAATCAACCCCGCGGCCCTCTACAGCGAATTCATCCCGGGAGGCTGCATTCAGGTTATCCCAAATCCTGACGGGCGGGAGAGCAAGGTGAACATCGAGGCGCTGTTCAATGCGGTGCATAAGAATAAGGATTTATTTGCTTCAATGTTCGTTGGTGAATAATAAGCAGGCAGGAGCAGGACGCGCAATAAAAAATGCGTCAGACCGCCCCATAAAAACAATCGAAAATTATGAATAACACATTCAGTTTCAAGAGGTTCGGGACCTATTTCGTCAGCGACCTCCGCAATACATTCAACAACACCTCTCTCACGGTGCT
>CAYNDY010000130.1:0-5489 GCA_964396105.1 uncultured Muribaculaceae bacterium | reverse complement strand
GTGTCGAGGTTCTGCTCTATGCCTCCGGCAATGACTACGTTCTTGATGAAGGTGCGCACATCGCCGCCCTTGATATATTTAAGAGCCTCGGGAGCGTCAGTGAACCAGGCGCCCAGAATCCTGGAAGGATCAAGATGCACCGCGAGGAGGGAGTCAGCAATCTCGTAGTCCCTGCCCGGAGCGCCTTTGCGGGAGCCGTCGTGGTTGCAGAGATATTCCTGATAGCGTTCTCCGGCATCCATCGTCATCTCCAGTTTCGGATTTTCCCGTCCGAGTTCAAGGCAGAAATTCGCCATACTCTGGATGCAGCGCTGAACCGGGGTGGAGACGCAGTAGATTTCGCGGCGGTCCTTCTGGTTGAAAACCTGGGGATAGCGCTCATAGAGATTGTGAGCTATACCCTGATGCTGCTCCGCTCCCTTGTGGGTGAGATAGCCCATAAGGCCGCTGTGCTGCTCGGCGATGACCTTCAAATCCGAATACACGGCCTCGCCTTCCTCGGTGAGGAGATTGTGGGCTGAGAGGGAGTCGAACACCGGAAGGACTCTTCCGAGATGGTTCGGAGAGTGGTGGGTGCGGCTTCCGTGACGGCCGTAATGGCTCACATAGAAAGGTTTGTATCCCCGTGGAGCCGGGGTGTCGACGATTTTCTCCGGGGCCTCATAGCAGTGGAGAGTGTTGACGCAACAGGATGGGTCGGCGGCGAAGATGGCTTTCACCTCGGCCTCAGCCTCGGGGGTCTGCGCGAAAAGTGGGCAAAGCCCGAGAATGGAGGTGAGAAGTAGAACGGCAATTTTACGGATATATTTCATCATCAATAATTTGAAAGGATTTTAAAAGGAGCGCGACAAAGCATCGCGCTCTCTTTGGGACTATCGGGTCTTGAAGTCAACGGTGCCGCGGACATCGTCGGCCGCCGCGGCAAAATAAGCGGTAAATTCGTGATCGGAGTCAAGCACCCAGGAGTGGGTGTCGGCATTGAAATATGCAAGGTCGGAAGCCGGAATCTCAAACTCGACGGTTTTGCTTTCGCCCGGAGCGAGAGAAATCTTGTCGAAGGCCTTGAGCTCCTTCACCGGACGCTCAAGCTCGGGGTTGTGCTCGCCGATGTAGAGCTGAACCACTTCCCTGCCCTCGCGGGAGCCGATGTTCTTAACCTTCAGGGAAGCCTTCAAGGTGCCGTTTGCGCTGAGGGTCTTGTCGGCCTTGAAGTCGCTGTACTCGAAAGTGGTGTAGCTCAGGCCGTGGCCGAACGCGAAAAGAGGCTTGATGCCCCTTGCATCATACCAGCGGTAGCCCACATAGATTCCCTCCCGGTACTCCACGTCCGCGCCGCAGGTGTAAACTCCGAGCGCGTGTGCAGGTGAGTCCTCAATGCGGACAGGGAAGGTGAACGGAAGTTTTCCGCTCGGGTTCACCGCGCCGAAAATGACGTCGGCGATGGAGTTTCCGGCCTCGGAGCCGCAGAACCAGCACTGAAGGATGGCAGGAACACTCTCAATCCACGGCATCGCAACCGCGTTTCCGTCCACGAGGCAGACTGCAAGGCGCGGATTGGCCTCTGAGAGGGCCGCGATTACCTTGTCCTGGGCGTATGGAAGATTGTAGCTGCTGCGGTCACAGCCTTCGCAGTCCTGGCCGCAGGATTTGTTGAGACCGCCGAAAAAGAGCACTACATCAGCCTCTGAGGCAGCTTTCACAGCATCGGCGATGAGTTCGTCTTCGCTCCTGCTCTCTGAAAGGTCCTGACCCGTGGTGACTCCGTTGTATGCTCCCGTGACGTCTCCCACATATCCTCTTTCATACACGACCTCGACTCCCTCGCCTGCGGCAGCCCTGATTCCGTCAAGCGGAGAAACCTCATTCCTGACTTTAAGCGAGGAGGAGCCTCCGCCCACGGTCATCATCTTCACTGCATTCTCGCCGACAACGAGGATTTTCTTCACAGCTGAAAGGTCAACTGGAAGCACTTTCGTTCCGCCAGAGACCGCGTCGTTCTTCAGAAGAATGATTCCGCCGTCGCCGATTCTGCGGGCGGCGTCAATATGCTCCGGGGAGTTGAGCGAGCCGAAAGGCTTGTGGGTGTTCATCGCCGTGCGGAAGATGAGTTTGAGGACCCTGCCGGCCTTGTCGTCGAGGGTTTTGAGAGAAGCCCTGCCGTCGCGAAGGCGTGCAAGATATGGGTCTGCAAGCATATATTTGTCATACTCGGTCTTGCCCTTTGTGTAGAGCCCGTCGGTGCCTGTGCCGTATTCGAGGTCGATTCCGTAGAGGGATGCCTCGTCAGGGTTGTGGGCGCCGCCCCAGTCGGTGATGACCGCCCCGTCAAAGCCCCATTCGCTCTTGAGCACTCCGTCGAGAAGGTATTTGTTGTGGCAGAGGTGCTGGCCCTTGTAGAGGTTGTAGGAAGCCATAACGCTCCACGCACCGCCTTCCTGGACGCCTTTCTTGAAGGCCGGGAGGTAGATTTCATAGAGAGTCCTGTCGTCCACCTTCACGTCGGCGATGTGGCGGTTGCATTCTTGGTTGTTGAGGCAGAAGTGCTTCAGGCAGACTGAAACTCCGTTTTTCTGCACCTCTTTAATATAAGGGACGCACATTTCCCCTGAAAGATAAGGGTCCTCGCCCATATACTCGAAGTTTCGGCCGTTGAAAGGGGTGCGGTAGATGTTCACGCCCGGGCCCAGAAGGACATCCTTCTCCCTGTAGCGCGCCTCTTCTCCGATGCTTTTTCCGTAGAGAGCCGAAAGTTCCCTGTCCCAGGAAGCCGCAAGGCAGGTGAGGGCCGGATATGCCGTGCAGGAGTCATTGGTCCAGCCGGCCTGGTCCCATTCGTCCCATTTCACCTCCGGACGGATGCCGTGAGGGCCGTCGGTGCACCAGAGCTCGGGGATTCCGAGGCGAGGCACTCCGGCAGATGAGAACTTGCTCTGAGCGTGGAGAATGCGGACTTTTTCTTCGAGAGTCATCTTCGAGAGAGCGTCAGCGACCCTTTCGTCAAGAGGTTTGCTTTCGTCCATATAGACAGGGACGGAAGGCTTGGAGGAGTTGCAGCCGACAAAGGCCAAAACGGCGCAGGCGGCAAACACAAGGAGATTTTTCTTCATATCGTTCGGTGTTATTATTTTCCAAAGTCGGGAAGCGCAAAGTTAGGGATTATTCCCGTTCAACAGAAATAAATTGTCGTAAAACAGGTCACTTTTATTATCTTCGCACTTTCAAATTTTACAGAAACGATGAAAAAGATTTTAACGGTTTTAGTTTGCCTCTGGGCGGCCGTCGGGACAGCCCTTGCGGACGAAGGAATGTGGATGGTGCACTGCATCGACAAGGCTCTGGAAAAGAATATGAAGGCAAGGGGCCTGAGGCTCGGGGCACGGGAGATTTATTCTGCGGATGCGTCAGGGGCGACCCTCAGCGATGCGGTCGTAGCGCTGGATTTCGCCTGCACGGGAAGCATAATCTCCGACGAGGGGCTTCTCATAACCAACCACCACTGCGCCTACGCCGATGTCCACGCGATGTCTACCCCCGAGAAGAACTACCTTGAGGACGGATTCTGGGCTCTGGAGAGCAACGAGGAGAGGCCTGTTCCGGGAAAGAAGGTGTATTTTCTTCAGAAGGTGCTGGATGTGACCGATGAGGTTGAGGGGGTGAAACGGGATTATACAGCCCGGGGCAAAGCCTTCGGGATGAGGAAGCTGAGCTGGGAAATAGAGAAAAAATACAGGAAGGAATATCCGGGGCTGGAGGCGAGCCTGAGCTCAATGTGGGCCGGGGAGAAATACTACCTCTGCCTCTACCGGGTCTATGGGGACGTACGCCTTGTGGCCGCCCCGCCGGTTTCAATCGCCGCCTTCGGAGGGGACACCGACAACTGGGAATGGCCGCAGCACAAATGCGATTTCGCGCTCTACAGGGTCTATACCTCCCCCGACGGAAGCCCTTCCAGGGAGTATTCTCCGAAAAATATCCCCTTGAAGCCTCAACGCAAACTGAGCATATCCCTCGAGGGCTATAAGGAAGGCTCGTTCGCGATGGTTCTGGGCTACCCGGGAACCACTTCCCGCTACAGCTGCGCCGCGGAAAATGCCTTCGAGACGGAAGTGACTCTCCCTATTTCGAATCGCCTCAGGGCCGCTCAGATGGAGATTATCCGCCGCGGGATGGACTCTTCCCCGAAGGTGAGGCTGCTTTATGCCGACAGGTTTTTCAGCCTGAGCAATGTGCAGGAACTCCAGGAGGGCGAAGTGGACTGCATCCGGAGGTTCGGTGTGATTGAGGACAAGGAGGCTGAGGAAGCGGCGCTGAATTGCTGGATTGATGAGGACCCGGAGAGGAAGGCCCGTTGGGGGACGCTGACAGAAGATCTCCGAAGGCAATATTCAAAGATTTCCGCCGCCTCAAAGGATATGACCTATTACAGGGAGACCCTTGTTAGGGGAAGTCAGATGGGGATGGCTGCGATAAGGATTGCAAACTTCCTTGACGCCGCGAAGAAAAAGGGCGTGGAGAGTTTTGTGGGGAGCGATTTCACCCAGGATTTTGCCCGGCTTGAAAGGCTCTACAACTCCATAGACCTTCCTCTGGAAAAGGAACTTTTCACCTACTCTCTCGGAGAGTTTTTCCGCAATGTCTCCCCGGATATGTTCAGCCCCTATCAGACGGAGTTGTGGAAGAGGTTCTGTCTTGCTGAAGCAGGACAGGGCACCTCTCAGAAAGAAAAGGACGGCTCTTCGGGCGCATCCGAGGAGGGTCTTAAGAATATGGCTTCCTGGGTTTGGGAGAGCAGCATTCTTACAGACCGCGACAAGCTGGAAGACTTCCTAAGGGAAAGCCACAGCTGCGCGGAATACGCCGCCGACCCGCTGTTCCGTTTCTACAAGGAAATCCAGATAGTGAGGTTCAACCAGAAAGTCCGCGACATTGAAGGCGAAACGAAGATTTCCGACCTTCGCAGGGAATATATCCACGCCCTCTATGAGATGAGACTTGAAAAGGGGCTGCCGCAATATCCTGACGCAAACTCCACTCTCCGCCTTACCTACGGACGCATCGGGGGCATCGCTCCACGGGACGGAGTGCGCTGCGGCTACAAGAGCTCAGTTGCCGGAGTTCTTGAAAAGAACGACACCTCCGCCCACGACTTCTGTCTCGGGAAGGACTGGAGGGAGATTCTCGAAAACGGCGACTGGGGACAGTGGGGCGCGTCCATCAAGAATAAAAAAGGATGCACATCTCAGCAGGCATTCCCAGTGAATTTCCTCTGCGACTGCGACATAACGGGCGGCAACTCAGGCTCTCCGGTGCTGAACGCCAAAGGCGAGCTCATTGGCCTCGCTTTTGACGGCAACAAGGAATCCCTCGCAAGCGACGCCGCCTACACCCCAGACTACAATAAATGCGTCTGCGTGGACATCCGCTACGTCCTCTTCACCCTCGACCGCTACGCGCATCTCGATCGCATCCTCAAGGAACTCGGCTTCTAA
>CAYNDY010000129.1:0-5494 GCA_964396105.1 uncultured Muribaculaceae bacterium | reverse complement strand
GCGAAGTCGGAAATGCCGTAAGGTATGAGCTTGTATGATGCCATATCGGTAAAGAATTACAAACAGAGGCAAAATTACAAAAAAAACTCGTGCATTGCAACAATCGGTCAAAGGGCGGCAAAGAGACGCTATACATCAACGCGCACGGCACCGGAGCCCAGATGAACGACAGCTGCGAGACAAAAGCCTTCAAGATGGCTCTCGGCGAAGAGGAAGCCCGCCGCGCCCACATCTCATCCACTAAATCAATGACGGGGCACTCCCTCGGCTTCGGCGGCCACAACGCCTGCGTCGCCTTTAGGAAGATATAAAGCAAGGGAAGCCTAGTCCTTGAGGCAGCGGACTGTAGGAAAGTTGGTCGGATTGGGACGGCAATCAAGCGCTCCCGCAATAACCGCGGTTATCGGGACTCGAAGAAGGTGAAGTGGACGTTGCCGTATTTGCGTTCCTTGACAAACGCGGGGTGCTCGCGGAAGGAATAGTCGGCGGGGTGTTCCAGGATGAAATAGCGGTCGGGGTGAAGCACTCCGGCGGAAAGGACTTTGTCGGGAATTGAGGCGAGGCCTTCGAGAGCGTAGGGCGGGTCGGCGAAGACTATGTCGAACTTTTCCGTGCAGAGCGGGAGGAAATCGAAGACGTTGTGGTGGACTACCGTGACGTTTTTAAGGCCGAATTTCCCGGCCTGGGAACGGATGAACTGGGCGTTTGCGGGGGCCATTTCCACGCTGTAGACCATCCCGGCGCCTCTTGAGGCGAACTCGAAGGCGATTGAGCCGGCGCCGCCGAAAAGGTCCAGAACCTTCAAGCCCTCGAACTCGTATTCGTTGTCGAGAATGTTGAAAAGACCCTCCTTCGCAAAGTCCGTTGTGGGCCTTGCCGCATAGCCTTCCGGCAGAGGGATTGTCCTTCCCCTGAGTTTTCCTCCGATTATCCTCATAAAACTCCTACTATCCTAATAAAAGACGGTCTTAACAAATTTCCAGTAAGTACAGGACTTTCCTCTGCCCCTTCTCACAGCCGCTCCACGCTGCGGAAATAGCTGCAGAGAGAAATCTCTTCGCTCTCTGAAAGCGGCGTGCGGAAATACACGTCGGAGAGTTCCGGATTGAGATTGAGCTTTTTCACGGCAAGGAACAGAAAATACTCCGCGCTCGTAAAATCCGCCGCGTCGAAAACATTGCACAGCCGAAGGGTTCCTCCCTCGGCGACGACAAGATACAGCCTTCCGTCAGCGAAGCCCGCAACGATTTTATTGTACTGCGGGATGTCGGAAAGGCTTTCTAGCATATAGTAGATTTCCGGAAGAACCGCTGAGGCGGAGCCGTCGGTGCGGCGGAGCATCCCCGCGACAGTCCCGGAAAGCGTTTCGCCAAGAGAAAGCGAATATAGAAGAGTCGCACCGAGCTGCGGAAGAGCAACTGAAGAAATCCTGTCGTCTTCTCCAAGGTCCGTAACGCCTCCCAGCAGAGCCCTCTCCTGCCCCGGAGTCAGAAAAGAGTCGGGAACAAGAGTGAACTTTGGAGTGAAGAGAGAAACCTGAACGGAGTCGTACCTTCGCTGGAACTCCTCCACAGTAAAAATAGACCCGGCATCCATCCACGAGGATGAGTGCCCGGTCTTAGATGAATCCGTCTGAAACAGGAAACCGCTGCGCGCGACCCTGACACAGATTTGGGTGTTACTCCCAGTTACCGGCATTGTTGTTAGGAGCGATAACGTTTCCTACCTTCAGGCCAGGATAACGGTCGGTTGCAGTCCTTTCTGCATCGAGGTTGATTCTGAGCTGGTTGTCAAGTCCCTTGAGGAGAGCCTTGTACGGCATTGAAGCCTCGAAAAGCGGAACCGGCACACCTGAAACGGTCTTTACGACTGAGGTCATTTCGACAGGCTGTCCGTCGCTGAACGGAATCGTGCCGATGGTCGCGATGTTGAAATCCTGACGGTTGTTGAAGAGGGTGTCCTTCACCGCAATCTCGTTCTCGATTGTGAAGACGAGCTTCTGGCCCTTCTTGGTGAGTTCGAGCATCTGGGCCGGGGTAATCTTCGGCTGCTTCTTCTTCAGAGCCTTGGTGTTTGCGACAGCGAGGGAGTCGTCAAGAGAGCCGACCTTCATAATCACCTTCATCTTTCCGGTGTTGTAGAAAGTCTGGAGGGAGTCGAAAGTGGAGACATACTTGCCGTTCACGCCCTTGTAGGCTACCTGAAGGTCACGGATGTCCTTGAGCTGCTGGATGGCAACCTTCTCGCGGAAGTTCTTCTCTTTGTTGAACTTGATAGGCTCCATAATGCTCATCACGGTGATTACTGCAAGAAAGACAATCACCAACGGGAGGAGAATGTAGGTCAAGATGACCTTAACTGCTTTGTTCATTATTATTTAGTTTATTTATTTTTCAAAAACTCCACAAAGTTAGGAAATTGATTTCTCAATTGCAACAGGAAGTTTGTCTTTTTGGGCCAGATTATAATGTCCCCGATATTTATTATCTTTGCAAGTTTATTGAAAGAAAGGAAAAGTTGCAGCAAAGGATGCTGCCCGTTTGAAGAGAAAAAATGAAAAATATAGACAGGAAAAAATTGCAGGAGCTGGACTCGCTCTTTTCAGGGAGCAGGAAGGCGGTAATTTCAACGCACTCCCACCCCGACGGGGACGCAATCGGGAGCTCCACCGCGCTGCTACAGTATCTTCGCCGCCGCGGAGTGGACGCCCGTGTGCTGCTTCCCGACCCCTGCCCGGACACCCTTTCGTTCGCAATCGGGGAGGACATCGCCCCCTTCATTGAAGTCGGGGAAGAAAACGTCGATACGCTCCTTTCGGATGCCGACCTTCTTGTCAGCATAGACTATAACGCCCCGCACAGGACAGAGTGCCTGGAAAGCCACCTCAGAGCCTACGGGGGCACAAAAGTTCTCATAGACCACCATCTTTCCCCAGAGGAGGGGTTCTATTCCCTCATATTCTCGGAAGAAGAGGTTTCATCCTCCTGCGAACTGCTCTACTATATATTAAAAGGTATGGGCGATGTTGACGGGAAGGCTGAGAGGCTGGGGACGGAGATTGGAGGGGCGCTGCTCCTGGGGATGACGACCGACAGCAACAACTTCGCGAACTCCACCTACCCCACCACCCTTGCGATGGCGGGAGAGCTCGTTGCGGCGGGAGTGGACAGGGAGGCTCTTCTAGGGCAGCTCTACCAGACCTACCGAGAAAACCGTTTCCGGATGATGGGCTTCTACCTTAGCCGGAGGCTGAAAATCACCCCGCTCGGAGTGGCATACGCAGTTCTCACCGCTTCCGACCTCAAGCGCTACGACATCCGCGAGGGTGAGACCGAAGGGTTCGTGAACCTGCCGCTCGGAATCAAAGAGGTGAGGCTGAGCGTGTTTCTCAAGGAGGACAAGGACAGGATCAGGGTGTCGCTGCGCTCGAAGCCGGGCACCTCGGCGAATCTCTGCGCAAGGCAGTATTTCCACGGAGGCGGACACGAGTTGGCGGCGGGAGGAAAGCTCCACGCCGGAGTGGATTTCCCGACCGTTGCCGATGCGGCGGCCTACATCGAAGAGTGTACGGCTAAGTTTTTCGCCGAAACCGAAGGAGGAGAGGCTCCGGAGGCTTAAACTTCCTCGCCTGGGATCCGTCATAAAAAGTGCGAGTGATTGAAGAGGGGATGAAAACCATATACTTGCGAAAGTTAAATAAATGAAACTTAAAGGATATATATTTAAGACCGGGGCACTTGCGGCGCTGCTTCTTGGAGCGGCTCTGCTTCAGGGGTGCAGCAAACAGTCGCTCCAGACCACCTATGACAACCAGGACAAGAAGATTGACCAGTTCATCCAGAGCCAGCTCAACTCTTCAGCGGCCGTGAGGGTCTACGCAGACGGCGGAGTGAGCCGCCTTGTCATCAGCGAGGGCGAGGGCGCTGACAGCCTTTCCACCGAAGGGACCGTCTCGTTCTTCTACACCGGCTACACCTTCAGCGGAAGCCTCTCCAGCAAGAACATCTTCGCCACCAACGATCCTTCGGTTGTGAGCAGCGGAGACTGGGGAAAGCTCAGCGGGGTGGACACGACGGCGGTGACTGTGAATCTTCGCGACAGCGACCTCGTGGAGGGCCTTCGCAAGGGGCTTTTCGGAGTGAGGAAAGGCGAAAAATGTATGATAATGTTTTCGGGACAGCACGCATTCGGGAACAAGGCCATTGGCACAATTCCTGCTAATTCGGCGCTGCTCTACAACGTGTCCGTAACAGAAATAGACAACGGCAAATAACATCCCCGAAGCGAAAACGAAAGGACAGGGAAAACATTCCCGCAAAGAATTGTAAATTAGACAAAAACAAAATATGACAAAACGGTTGATGAAACTCTCAGCCCTCGCCCTTATGGCGGTTCTCGGCTGCGCCTGCGCAAAAAAAGTGAGCGAAGGAGTCTATGACGACGAAAGGAGGTATCTTACGGCCTGGCTCAAGTACGCCGACCTCTCCGAAGTCGGAATTTCGATTTTGAGAAACGCCGAAACTCAGCTCCCGGACACTATCGGAAGGGGCGTTTACCTTCTAAACGAAACCAAAACCTCTGACCCCGATGCCCTGAAGGCGACAAAGGACGGCTATGCGATGATTTCCTACACCGCACGCACACTCTCCCTTGACATCAGCGAATACAGCGAAAAATCCACCGCACAGCAGATAGGCGAATACAACAAGCCCTACTACTACGGCCCCCACACCGTTTCGATTATGCCGACAGAAAACTACGCCGGCCTCATCGACGCTATTGCAGGAATGAGCGTAGGAGACACCCGTACGGTGCTTATCCCGAAATGGCTTATGACCAGCAGCGACTATGCGACCGAGACGGAGTACCTTCAGAACTCGAACTCCAATTCGAATATGATTTATGAAATCACGCTGAAGGATTTCACCGCCGACATCAAGGCGAAGCAGACCGCCGACATCCTTGACTACCTCGAGAACAATGTAATCGGCAAGATGGCCGACAGCAAGGGCAATTTCATAACGAAGGTGGACACCCTCTGCGAGGGACTCTATTTCATCCCGCTCACCGACACGACCGGCCACAGCACCTTCCCTTCCGACACCACCGTCTACATCAACTACACCGGGCGCCGTCTTGACGGGCAGGCCTTCGACACCACGATAGAGAAAACTGCAAAAGACGAGGACCTCTATTCCTCATCCACGACATATTCCGCAAAAGCAGTGACCTGGGGCGAGAGCTACAGCGAAATCACAATGAGCAGCAGCTCGCTCATAACCGGATTCTCCCGCACCCTCTGGGCTATGAACCCGATGGGAAAGGCTATCGCAATCTTCACCTCCGACTACGGCTACGGCAGCTCGGGAAGCGGCAGCACGATCCCCGGCTATGCGCCTCTTATCTTTGAAATTGAACTCGTTGAAGAGCCTGAATAAAAAGCGGTCTACTGCGTTCCTCTCCTAACCCAAATCCTCACAACCGAAAGGTTGCT
>CAYNDY010000128.1:0-5503 GCA_964396105.1 uncultured Muribaculaceae bacterium | reverse complement strand
TTTGGGTTGTGAGGACAGAAAAACTGAGCACAACGAAGCAGATCGCTTTTTAAGTCAATCTGCTCATGGCTTTGGTGGTGGAATAGGTAGACACGCGGGACTTAAAATCCCGTGGGCAGAAATGTCCGTACGGGTTCGATTCCCGTCCGAAGCACAAGAAAGAGGAACGATTGAAAAATCGCTCCTCTTTTTGTGCTTAAGCCCTCTTAACCCCCGCAGACTCGTCTGCGACCCCTATTAGGGGTATTTCGCGCCCCGGCGCGGGTCCTTTCAGGACTTATTATGCGGGAAAAGTTCCAACTGGAATTGCTCTTAGAATAACGCTATAATTTTATCATAAAGCATAACAGTCAGCCCTGCCATCACAATCGAAACCATACTCATAAGCTTGATGAGAATGTTCAGCGACGGACCTGAAGTGTCCTTGAACGGGTCGCCAACCGTGTCGCCCACAACCGTCGCGTGATGAGCGTCGGAGTTCTTGCCGCCGAGATTGCCTTCCTCGACGTACTTCTTCGCATTGTCCCACGCTCCGCCGGAGTTCGCCATAAACACCGCCAGAACAAAGCCCGATCCGAGTCCGCCGATAAGAAGTCCCATCACTCCCGCAGGGCCCAGCAGCAGACCCACGAGGACAGGGACGATGATTGCTGTGAGCGACGGAAGGAGCATCTCCTTCTGGGCTCCCTTTGTGGAAATCTCCACGCAGCGTGCATAGTCCGGCGTGGCTTCCTTCGTGAGAATGCCCTTGATTTCACGGAACTGCCTGCGCACCTCCTCCACCATCTTCTGCGCGGCCCTTCCCACTGCGTTCATCGTAAGCCCGCAGAAAAGGAACGCCATCATCGCGCCGATGAAAACTCCCACCAGAACGAGCGGGTTCATAAGGTCGATGTGGTACATATTCATAATGTCCGGAATCGTCGCCTTCGAAGCCTCGATCACCTCTCCGGCCACATTCTTCACTGCAAGACCCGCGTGCGCAAGCCCGACCTTGATTTCCTCGATGTAGGAAGCCAGAAGCGCAAGTCCCGTGAGAGCCGCAGAGCCGATTGCAAAACCCTTTCCTGTGGCTGCAGTCGTGTTTCCGAGCGCGTCAAGAACATCCGTCCTCTCCCTCACTACAGGGTCGAGCTCGCTCATCTGGGCGTTTCCGCCGGCGTTGTCCGCAATCGGGCCGTAGGCGTCGGTCGCGAGGGTGATTCCGAGCGTGGAGAGCATTCCCACGGCCGCGATTCCGATGCCGTACAGTCCGCTGCTCAGGCTCTCGGCGGAGAAACTCAGGTCAAACCCGTTGGCGCAAAGATACGCCAGGAGGATAGCTATCGTGATGGTAATCACAGGGATAGCTGTCGAGAGCATACCGAGTCCGACTCCCGAAATGATGACCGTGGCAGGGCCGGTCTGTGCGCTGTGCGCCAGCTTCTGGGTCGGCTTGTAGGAATGCGAGGTGTAGTACTCCGTAGCCTTTCCGATGACAACTCCTGAAATAAGACCTACAACAACTGAAAGTGAAAGTTGCCACCAGTTTTCAAATCCGAGGATATACATAACTCCGAAAGTCGCGGCTGCGATAAGAACCGAGCTCACGTTCGTTCCGACGCTGAGAGACTTCAGAAGCTGGCTCATTCCCGCGCCCTCTTTCGTTTTGACGAGGAAAATTCCGATGATGGAAAGGACTATGCCGATTGCCGCAATGAGCATAGGGGCGAAAATGGCCCTAATCTGCATTTCGGGCCCCTGAATGAAGAATGCCGATGCTCCCAGAGCCGCCGTCGCAAGGATGGAACCGCAGTAGGACTCATAGAGGTCAGCGCCCATTCCTGCCACGTCTCCCACATTGTCACCCACGTTGTCGGCGATGGTCGCAGGGTTGCGCGGGTCGTCCTCCGGGATGCCTGCCTCCACTTTTCCCACGAGGTCCGCTCCAACGTCAGCCGCCTTGGTGTAGATTCCGCCTCCCACGCGTGCGAAAAGAGCCTGGGTCGATGCGCCCATTCCGAAGGTGAGCATAGTTGTCGTAATCATCACAATGGTCTGAGCCTCACCCATCTGCCCGCCATAGACAGCTGAAAGAATGAGCCACCAGAGGGCGATGTCCAGAAGCCCCAGTCCCACAACGGTAAGACCCATAACGGCTCCCGAGCGGAACGCCACCTTGAGGCCTGCGTTAAGAGAGCGTGAAGCTGCGTTTGCCGTCCTTCCGGATGCGTATGTGGCCGTTTTCATACCGATGAAGCCGGCAAGACCCGAGAAGAAACCTCCCGTGAGGAACGCGAACGGCACCCACGGATTCTGCACTCCGAACCCGTATGCGAGCACCGCGAAGAAGGCCGCAAGGATGACGAAAACGATTGTGACCACCTTGTACTGCTGTTTGAGGTAGGCCATCGCACCTTCCCGCACGTGGCGGGCGATTTCTCTCATAGTCGGCGTGCCCTCGTCCTCCTTCATCATCTGACGGAAGAAAAAATACGCGAATCCAAGCGCAACTGCCGCCGCTGCAAGGACGAAATAGGGAACAAATCGGATAATTTCCATAGAATGTGTGTTTTATGTGATTATTTATAAGTCTGTGTGTTATAGGTATATATCGGTTACCTCAGTGTTATTTTGTTTCAAAAGTCCATATCCCCCGGATTACTTTCGTTCCGAAAGTTCATAGTTACGAAACGCAAATTTAGGCATATTTTCATATAAACAAAATTTTCGGGGGAATAATGTGCATATTTTTTTTGCCGCAGGGGAGCCGCAAGTCTGCAAAATTCCGTATTTTTGCAGTTCACTAAAAAAGGTTCAGTCTTATGCCACACTTTACTCTTCCGAAGGACGGCGGGCTCATCGCCGACAGCATTCCTGAGGATATTCTACATTGTTACGAAAAAATCCCTACAGAAGTATTTGACGAGCAGCAGGATGCCAGCGAAGCCATCGCCGAGCAGATCATTGCGGCCATCAAAAAGAACGGCGGACGGTTGAGGCTCGGTCTCAGCACAGGCTCGTCTCCGAGGACTCTCTACAAGATTCTCGCTCAGAAATATGCCGAGGGACAGGTTTCATTCAAGGATGTCGAGGTTTTCAGCATCGACGAGTACTATCCTTGCAACGGAATAGAAAAGACCAGCCGCAACACGGCTCTCCACGCGGATCTCATTGACCTCGTGGACTTTCAGGAGAAAAACATCCATTTCCCGGACGGCTCGGTTTCCCGCGAAGAGGTGGGGGACTACTGCGCTGAGTATGACAAGCTCTCACGCGGGCTCGACCTTCTTGTTCTCGGCATCGGAGAGAGCGGCCAGATAGGCTTCAACGAGGCGGGCTCGTCAGCAAAGAGCCGCACGAGGGTCGTTCTCCTGGGCTACAAGTCCCGCAACCGTCAGGCGAAGAACTTCAAGGGCAATGTGAACCTCACTCCGCACACGGCCATCACGATGGGCATCAGCACGATGCTTTCCGCGAAGAAAATCATCCTTATGGCCTGGGGCGAGGACAAGGCAGGCGCCGTGAAGGCCGCAGTCGAGGGCGAAGCTACCTCCTCCTGCCCTGCATCCCTTCTTCAGGCGCACGACAACATAACCTTCTACACCGACGAGAACTCTTCGGCGAACCTCACCAGGAATGTCGCTCCGTGGCTCGTGGGCCCTTGCGACTGGACTCCGAAGTTCATCCGCAAGGCGGTCGTATGGCTCTGCCAGACCGTCCACAAGCCGATTCTCAAGCTCTCCCAGAAGGACTACCTCGACAATTCTCTCGGCGAACTTCTCGAACTTTACGGCCCGTACGACCAGATAAACATCAAGGTTTTCAACGACCTCCAGCACACAATCACGGGCTGGCCGGGCGGAAAACCGAACGCCGATGACAGCACAAGGCCTGTCGCTTCCGCTCCGTTCCCTAAGAAGGTCCTCATCTTCTCCCCGCATCCGGACGACGACGTAATCTCTATGGGCGGCACGTTCATCCGTCTCGTTCAGCAGGGACACGACGTTCACGTGGCCTACGAGACTTCCGGCAACGTGGCGGTTCACGACGACGTGGTTCTCCAGCACCTGGATGCCATCCACGAGCTGGGCTATGCCGATGATTTCCAGAAAGTTAAAGACATAATCGCAACGAAGCGTCCTGGAGAGCCGGAGCCTCGCGCGCTGCTTGACATAAAGGCTGCAATCCGCCGCTCTGAGGCCCGCGGTGCAGTCCGTTCGTTCGGCCTCAATCCGGACACCAACGCCCACTTCCTCAACCTTCCGTTCTACGAGACGGGCGGCATAAAGAAGGGCGAGAGGACCCAGAAGGACATCGACATCATTCTCGACCTTCTCCACAAGGTGCAGCCTGACCAGATTTATCTCGCCGGCGACCTCGCCGACCCTCATGGCACCCACCGCGTGTGCACGGAGGCGGTCCTTGAGGCTCTGCATCAGTGCGAGGGCGAGGAGTGGCTCGGCCGCTGCCACGTATGGCTCTACAGGGGCGCGTGGATGGAATGGGAACTCGGAAGGGTGGATATGGCAGTGCCGTTCAGCCTCGAGGAGGTCATAAAGAAGCGCCACGCCATCTACAGACACCTGAGCCAGAAAGACATAGTTCCGTTCCCGGGCGAGGACAGCCGCGAGTTCTGGCAGAGGGCCGAGGAGCGCACCCAGAACACCGCCCGCCTCTACAACGAGCTAGGTATGGCCGAGTATCAGGCAATAGAAGTATTTGTAAAACTGTTTTAACTTAACAACCTGAAAATTATGCGAGTAATTATCGAAGACAGCGATGCACGCGGCTCCGTTTGGGCTGCAAGGTATATTGTTTCAAAAATTAAGGAAAAGGCGGCGCATACTGACCGTCCTTTCGTGCTTGGGCTCCCGACAGGGTCCACCCCTCTTGGAACCTACCGCGAACTCATCCGCCTCAACCAGGCAGGCGAAGTCTCGTTCAAGAATGTCATAACCTTCAATATGGACGAGTATGTCGGCCTTCCGGAGTCCCATCCCGAGAGCTACCACAGCTTTATGGCGAAGAATTTCTTTGACCACGTGGATGTTCCTAAGGAGAATATCAACATCCTCAACGGCAACGCTGCGAACCTTGAGGCCGAGTGCGCATCCTACGAGGCACGCATCCAGGCCGCAGGCGGAATCGACCTCTTTATGGGCGGAGTCGGCGAGGACGGCCATCTCGCGTTCAACGAGCCGTTCTCCTCACTCGTGTCCCGCACAAGGGTGAAGACCCTCACCTACGACACCCGCGTGGTGAACGCCCGTTTCTTCGACGGGGACATCTCCAAGGTCCCAGCCCTCGCTCTTACGGTTGGAGTGGGCACGGTGATGGACTCCAAGGAGGTTCTCGTTCTCGCGTTCGGCCACAAGAAGGCGCGCGCAGTGCAGCAGGCTGTTGAAGGGGCATATTCCCACACCTGCACCCTCTCAGCCCTTCAGAACCACGCCCACGGCATCATCGTCTGCGATGAGCTTGCCGCCGGCTGCCTGATGCTCGATACCTACAAGTATTTCAA
>CAYNDY010000127.1:0-5508 GCA_964396105.1 uncultured Muribaculaceae bacterium | reverse complement strand
ACGGTAAAAAATGTCGCGCCCTTCTTCCAGCCCCTCACGTCGATGCAGTAGTAGAAAATCGCGAACATCGCCACCGAATATGCCGCCGCAATGAGAACGAATGTCCCGGTCCAGAGGTTTTTGATGACGGGGTACCATACGGACCAAACCAGCCCTGAGGCAAGAAGCACCGCTGCGGCGACAAGGAGCACAATGGTCTTGCGCCCGCCCGAGTCCTTCGACTCTTTCACATAGCGCCCTGTAAACATCCCGAGCATCGCCGTCACCACTGCTGAAACCGTCCCGACGATGCCTTCCGGGTCTCCGAGTCCCTGCCAGTAAATGTGATTCGGGCTTATGCAACGGTCCACATAATAGACTATGTTCCCTTCCCGTGAGAACGAGTCCGCACCAACTGGAGCATCCGGAGCCACCGTGAACTTCAACAGCAGAAAATACCCAACCAGTATTGCCCCGGCGATGCCCCACTGGGCCCGTGGACCTGTGAAACAGTAGATTAGAGCAGCTATGGCCCAGGCGACTCCGATTCTTCCGAGTACGCTCGGGATTCTCTGAGTGGCGAAATTGAACTGGAAGATGCCCTGATAGACAAGCCCCAGAAGAATTAGAACGCACATTCTGCGGAGAATGTCAAGCACAATCCGGCCGTTTGACCATCCGCCGGAGCGCTTTTTCGCGAGCGAGAACGGGAAGGTCATCCCGGCGATGAAAAGAAACAGCGCGAAGATTGTGTCGTGGTGGCGGAATCCCTCCCACTCCACGTGGTCCATCTGCTGTGCGAGCCAGCACCCGTCTCCGCCCGGAAAGAGCGAGCAGATGCCCGCGATGAGAGGGCTGAGTCCGATGATAAAGAGCATATCGAAGCCTCTGAGGGCGTCCAGAGACATAAGCCTTCCCCTCGAAGGCGCATTTGTGGTTCTGTTTTGTGTCATATAGCAGTTATGTGTTAGCGCTTGTGCGCAAATCGGCTTTTACCGGGGTCCTTTACTCCACCACCCAGGAGCTTTTCAAGCGCAAGATTGATGTCCTGCGAGTCCATTGCGGCGTAGAACTGCGCCACGAAGCCGGAGGCTGACCCCGTCAGCTGCTGCGCTGTCCATAATTCCGCGTTTTAGTCCATTCGCCCCAAAGTTAGCAACTTTTCGCGGAAAGGTAAACTTTTTCCTTCGCGGCTGCCGTAATTGGTACTATCCTCAAAAAATTCCGTGTGCGTGCACGGAGTTTTGGAAAAAATGAGTATTTTTGCACTTTGTGTTTTGCGGCGTTTCGTCCCTTTTATTCCGGGGCGGCGCGGCGGACGAAGAGGAATAATAATAAACCCATATAATTATGCTTAAGAAACTCCTTCCTGCCTTGGCCCTGTCTCTTGCTGCAGTCGGCTGCAATTCTATGACCGGGGTCATCAACGACGATGTCGATTTCGCTAAAAAACAGCTTGCTCCGCTTATCGCCGCATCCGAAGAGGGCGACACCGTCAGGATCCCGTCCACTTTCAGGGACGATAAAATCGTGTATGTCCCTACCCGCGACTGGGTTAGCGGATTTTTTGCCGGCACCCTCTGGTATATGTATGAACTCACAGGGGACGAGCAGTATGCAGTTCACGCGCAGAAGCAGACCGAGGCCCTGGGCAAGATCCAGTACTTTACCTCCCACCACGACGTGGGTTTTATGATGTATGACAGCTACGGCAACGGACTCCGCCTGAAGAACCTTCCGGGCTATGACACCGTTCTTGTGAACACCGCCAAGTCGCTCTCCACCCGCTTCCGTCCGGGCGCAGGAGTCATCCAGTCCTGGAACGTGACCGGCGGATGGCAGAAGGAGAGAGGCTGGAAGTGCCCTGTCATCATCGACAACCTTATGAACCTCGAGCTTCTTTTCCGCGCCAGCGAGATTTCCGGTGACCCGTCTTTCCGCGAGATCGCAATCAGCCACGCCGACAAGACCATCGACAACCATTTCCGTTCAGACTACAGCACCTACCACGTGGTTGACTATGACCCGGAGTCAGGTGAAGTCCGCGGAAAATACACCGCTCAGGGCGCTGACGACGCTTCACGCTGGGCACGCGGACAGTCCTGGGCCCTCTACGGCTACACCGTTCTCTACCGCTACACCGGCGACGAGCGCTATCTTTCTCAGGCGAAAAATATCGCGCATTTCCTTCTCACCGAGCCGAATATGCCTTCCGACTTCATTCCGCTCTGGGACTATGACGCAGCGCAGTACGGCGCCGAGAAGCCTCAGTACGCACCTTACGCCGAGCAGCGTGACGCCTCATCCGGAGCCATTATGGCTTCAGCTCTCTATGAGCTCTGGCAGTACACCAAGGACGACGAGTACCTCAAGACCGCAGACAAGATTGTCAAGGCCCTCAGCGCAGCTCCATACCGCGCGGAACTCGGCACCAACGGCGGATTCCTCCTCCAGCACTCTGTGGGCAGCATTCCGCACGGCAGCAGCATCGACGTTCCGCTCAACTACGCCGACTACTACCTTCTCGAGTCCCTCGTACGCCGCCGCCACATAATCAACGGCGAGAATCCAATTCAGTAATCGGCTATGGAACAAGTATTTAGCTACATTATAGGCCTCGGCGCTGCAGTGATGATGCCGGTGATATTCACCATCCTCGGCATCTGCATCGGCATCAAGCCGGGCAAGGCGCTCAAGAGCGGACTTCTCGTCGGAGTGGGCTTCGTGGGACTTTCTGTCGTGACGGGGCTTCTTACCAGCGCGCTCGGTCCTGCGCTCACCAAAATCGTGGACATCTACGGCCTTCAGCTCAAGGTTTTCGATATGGGCTGGCCGGCTGCCGCTTCGGTGGCATATAACACCGCAATCGGCGCTCTCATAATCCCGATCTGCCTCGGAGTGAACCTCCTGATGCTCTTCACCAAGACCACCCAGACCGTCAACATCGACCTCTGGAACTACTGGCACTACGCCTTCATCGGTGCCGTGGTCTATTTCGCCACCAGCAGCCTCCTCTGGGGATTTTTCGCTGCCATCGTCTGCTACATAATCACCCTTGTGCTCGCCGACCGCACAGCCACCAAATTCCAGGGATTCTACGAGGGAATGGAGGGAATATCCATCCCGCAGCCTTTCTGCCAGGGTTTCGTGCCGTTCGCCGAGGCCATCAACGCGGGACTTGACAAAATCCCGGGCTTCAACAAACTGGACATCGACGCCGAAGGAATGAAGAAGAAATTCGGCCTTTTCGGAGAGCCGCTTTTCCTCGGAGTCATCATCGGAATCATCATCGGCTGCCTCAGCTTTTCTTCCTGGAAGGAGATTGTGGACGGGATTCCGTACATCCTCGGACTCGGCATCAAGATCGGAGCCGTTATGGAGCTCATTCCTCGCATAACCTCTCTCTTTATCGAGGGCCTGAAACCGATCTCGGAGGCCACCAAGAGCCTTATTTCCCGCAAGTTCAAGGGCGCGAAGATGAACATAGGTATGAGCCCTGCGCTCGTAATCGGCCACCCTACGACCCTCGTCGTGTCGCTGCTTCTCATCCCTGTGACCCTCATCCTTGCTGTGGTGCTCCCGGGCAATGAATTCCTCCCGCTGGCTTCGCTTGCAGGAATGTTCTACATCTTCCCGATGGTTCTTCCTATCACCAAGGGCAATGTGGTCAAGACCTTCATCATCGGACTTGTCTGCGTTCTGCTTGGCCTCTATTTTGTCACTGACCTCGCTCCGTATTTCACTCTTGCCGCTCAGGACGTTTACGCCCAGACCGGGGACGCCGCAGTGGCCATCCCTGAAGGCTTCGAGGGAGGCTCGCTCGACTTTGCGTCCAGCCCTCTCGCGTGGGTGATTTTCCACCTCACGCACAGCTGCAAGTGGATGGGCATCGTCGCTCTCGTGCTCTGCACCGGCGGCCTGGTAGCCTGGAACAGGGTGAAGATTGTAAGGGGTCAGAAAGCTGCCGTTGCCGCCGCTGCAGGCTCCGTCGAGCCGCAGGCTCCTGCTGCTGAGGCTTCCGAGACTCCGACCGAGACTACTTCAGAGTCCAATGAGGATAAGAAATAGATTGTTTAAACTATAGAAACAGAATAGATTATGAAAAAGTTAATACTCACTGCAGCCCTGGGCTCCCTCGTAGCCCTCTCGGCTTTCGGTCAGGTGAACTACACCGTCCAGACGGCGTGCCACCCGGATGATGTGAAACACTACGACACGGAGCGCCTCCGCAGCGCATTCGTTATGGAGAAAGTGATGGCTCCGGACGAAATCAACCTCACCTACACCCTCTACGACCGCCTCATCTACGGCGGCGCTATGCCGGTGAACAAACCCCTCACGCTCGACACCTTCCACGAGCTCAAGGCCGAGCACTTCCTCGACCGCAGGGAACTCGGAGTCGTTAACATCGCAGGCGACGGAGTTGTCACCGTTGACGGCAAGGAGTACAAACTTAAATATAAGGAGGCTCTTTATGTGGGTTGCGGAAAGAAGGAAGTCACCTTCCGCAGCGTTGACCCGGCAAATCCGGCGAAGTTCTATCTCAACTCCGCTCCTGCCTACAAAGAGTATGTGACTCAGATAATTACGACCGACAAGACGGCCGACCCTAAGAAATATGCCTTCGCAATTTCCGACCACTACGGAAAGATGGAGGACTCCAACGACAGGGTTGTGAATCAGCTCATCGTCTGGCCGGTGCTCAGCAGAGTCAAGGGCGGCGGAACAAACCAGCTTCAGATGGGTCTTACGGAACTTGCTCCGGGCTCAGTCTGGAACACGATGCCGGCCCACCCCCACACACGCCGTATGGAGGCATATTTCTACTTCAACATCGCCGAGGGCAACGCAGTCTGCCATCTTATGGGACAGCCGCAGGAAGAGAGGCTCATCTGGCTCCACAACGAGCAGGCAGTCACCTCTCCTGAGTGGTCCATCCACGCAGGCGCAGGCACCCGCAACTACACCTTCATCTGGGGTATGGGCGGCGAGAACCTGAACTACGGCGACAAGGACGAAATCTCATACCTTGAAATGAAATAGTCCCGCAATCTATTGGTATTAAGATAGATACTAGCGAAAATTATTGATATACAGAATATAACAACTTTAAAAGTTACAGAATTATGGTAAGTTTTTCACTCGAAGGAAAGGTTGCGCTCGTAACGGGTGCATCCTACGGTATCGGTTTCGCAATTGCAACCGCATTCGCTGAGGCCGGGGCAAAGATCGCTTTCAACGACATCAAGCAGGAACTCGTGGACAAGGGACTCGCTTCCTACAAGGAAAAGGGCATTGACGCGAAGGGTTATGTCTGCGACGTGACAAAAGAGGATCAGGTTCAGGAGCTCGTGAAGAAAATCGAGAAGGACCTCGGCCCTATCAACATCCTTGTGAACAACGCCGGCATCATCAAGCGCATCCCTATGTGCGAAATGAAGGCAGAGGAGTTCCGTCAGGTCATCGACGTTGACCTCAACGCTCCGTTCATCGTTTCAAAGGCCGTCATCCCTTCAATGATCGAGCAGG
>CAYNDY010000126.1:0-5562 GCA_964396105.1 uncultured Muribaculaceae bacterium | reverse complement strand
CCACTCGTCGTGAAGCGTATGGCTTCTTGCGGCGCAGCGCACCAGAGCGGCATCGTCGCAATAGGCCCCGCCCCTGACTACAAATTCCGCTCCACTTTGCGGTCCCTGAGGGTCAGTCTGCCCGTCAGAAATCTTGGAATACGCATCTTCAGCATAGTAATCAGAGCAATACTCCATCACGTTTCCCAGCATATTCTTTAGGCCCCACGGATTGGCCTTCACAGTGGAAGGCTCAGCGGTTTTCCCGGCGCTGTCCCCCTCATAGACAATGTAGCGCGAAATCATAGTAGTGTCGGCCCCAAGAAGACGGCTGCGGAAGCTCTTCCCGGAGTATTTCTTAGGATTGCCTTCAAAGAAATATGCCCCCTGGGTGCCTCCCCTTGCGGCATATTCCCACTCGGCCTCGGTCGGGAGGCGATAGTGGCGGCCGGTCTTGAGAGAAAGCCACTGGCAGAAAGTCTCGGCGGCATAGTGGGTCATCGTTATCGCAGGCCTCTCGCCCATTCCCCAGCCCTGATCCGGGAAGCCGAACGGAGGGGTCGGGCCGCTCACTGCATCCACATCCGGACGGCTGTTGTTCGCATACACCGCTGCAGGAGGGGTGCGGCCCTCGGACATAGTCTCGTTGTAGAAAGCCCAGTACTGGCTCCAGGTCACCTCGGTCTCGCCGATAAAGAACGGAGAAATCCTAACCCTCTTCTGCGGTCCTTCATCCTTGCCCCTGAGCGGCTCGTTCTCAGGACTTCCGAGCAGGAACTCTCCTCCCGGAACGGCAACCATAGAGATGGCGGCGCCTGTGCCCGGGACGGTCTCGGTGAAGTTTTCGAAGGATGTGACCGTAGCGGCCTCGGTATATTTGATGCCCGAGTCAAGCGGGTCAGAGACCTTCCCGGTAAGGCTCTTGTGGGTATACCCCGGCATTTCGTGTCCGGTGTCGAGGTGGCAGCTGACGCACTGGAGATTCAGCTTGCGGGAATTTTCGTTGTAGTAGAGATGCGCGGTGATGCCCTCGTCGGAAATCCCCGAAGGGAAGAGGTTGGTGTGGCATTTTTCGCAGGAGGAGTTATAGACGATTATGCTCGCGTGCTCCACGGTCCGCTTCGCCTCCCAGTCAATCTCGTCGGGTTTGTGAGTCATTTTCATCCAGAGATCCTTCACCCCGATCCGCATTTTGGCGGCCCAGTAGGCGAAATAACCGTCCTCGCGCGGCGGAAGGTGGCAGGCTGTGCAGTCGGTTGTGACGCCGCTCCCGCTGTTGCAGTGCTCGGACTTTTTCCACATTCCGTCCGCCTCGTCGTGGTAGTGGCAGCTCATACAGTACTCGTTGCTCCCAGTCTTGGAAAGCGCCGCTCCGAGGGTCACCGCAAGACCGGCCCCGATCAGGAGCCCCACCAGCCCCACAAGAAAAATCAAACTCTTTTTTGTTCCCTTTGACATCGTAAAACCATTCTCAAAAATCCCGCAAATTTAGCAAATTCCGCGGACTTGGAAACCCGATTTTTCGGGATTACGCCCCGGGACGGGTTACGCCCCTACTTCGAGCAGTACTCGCCGAGAATGTTGAGCCCGCTCATCAGCGGACGGACAGCCTTCAAAGCCTGCCGGTAGCGGGCGTAGGCGGCGAATTTTATGTCCACATAGAAGAAATACTGCCACTCCTGACCCGGAATCGGGAGGGACTGGATGCGGGTGAGGTTCATATCGTAGAACGAAAGAATCGTCAGAATCTGCGCGAGGGAACCCGGCTTGTGCGGGAGGGTGAAGCAGAGCGAGGCTTTGTTGACGGTGCTCCGGGGCACGCAGAGGCTCTCGTCAAGAATGAGGAAACGGGTGAAGTTCTGCTTGTACGTCTCGATGTTCGGGGCAAGGATTTCCAGGCCGTTCTGCCGTGCCGCAAGTTCCGAGGCCACTGCGCCGACTCCCAGGACCCCTTCCCGGGCGATGTCTATGGCGCTTTTTGCCGTATCCTCCGACTCCACCATCTTTATCCACGGGCAGTTGCGCTCGAAGAACTGGCGGGTCTGGTTGATTGCCATATAGTGTGTGCGCACCTCGCGGATATCCTCCAACTTCTGCCCCGGAAGAGCCATAAGATTCTGGTGGATAGGGATATACACCTCGCCCTTAATTTTGAAGGGGTTGGCCCTCAGGAGCTCGAAATTAGGGATGAGTCCTCCGGAAATCGTGTTTTCGATGGCGATGGCCGCCGCATCCGCCCCGCCGCAGGAGAGGGAGCGGAAAATGTCGGAGAAGGTCGCGCACTCCGAAATCTCGATTTCCTCACTCCCATAGAAAAGGCGCGCCGCCTGCTCGTGGAAGCACCCCCTATAACCCTGTATCGCTATTTTTTTCATCTTGATAAATTCTATACTTTCAACTGCCCTCCGGCCGGATGCCCAAACACCCCCCTGCCGGATAACAGGACCTGCGTCCTTGAAATATGACTCAGTCTCAGAAAATTCCGCCAAAATTAGCAAATTATTCAGTAATTTTGCAGATATCCGTCAAGGCGGATATGTCTATGTCGATAAGACAAATCTGGTCTATAAACTTGCCAATGAGGGATGCTACTATTTCCTAAGCCGTCCCCGCAGGTTCGGCAAGAGCCTTCTGATATCCACTTTGGAAGCCTATTTCCATGTCGGCATCAACTTCTCCTCCGAAACCCGCACCGTCGACGGATGGAAGCTGGCGGAATAGCTGCCGGCAACGCCTCAAATCAGCAGGCAACAATTTCAACCCTCATTCCAAGAGCGTTGACTATGCGATAGAATGTCCCGACGCTTGGGACTATTGTGCCCTTCTCAATCCTGGAGATATACGATTTGGATGAATTTATCTTCCTGGCGAGCTCACTCTGAGTCATCTTCACATCGTGTCTTGCCTCCTTAAGAATTTGTCCGGAGTAAAAATTATAGGCTCTCTCTTCAGCAGCTGCACGTTCCGCACTTCCCTGCACACCGAATTCGCTGTCAAGGACAGCATCGTAATCAACGATTTTGTGATTGTTTGTCTGCATAATATTCATTTTTAATCGCTATTGCCTTCTCTATTTCACGCCGTGGCGTTTTCTGTGTCTTTTTGATGAAGCCGTTGAATAATACGACGATACTGTCTTCATCAAAAATAAAAAACACCCGGAAGATATTTCCGTTATACAATGTCCTCAGTTCAAAGATCCCGTCAGAAATATATTTCACAAATTTCGACGAAATCCTATTCTCCGCCTTCAGTAAAAGCAACCCATACTTGACTTTTTCCTGTTCTTTCACATTCAGAGTCGCCATAAAACGCTCAAAATATCCTCCATAACTGACAATCCTACGTGCCATCGCGCAAAGGTATAAAAAGTTTCAATATTATACAACTTTCCGACACTTCGTCACCAAGGCGGCAAAGTATCGGAAGCGCAATGTAGTAAGTTTAAGTATGACCGCAAAGGTCCTGAAGGCGGGTCAGCGCAGATTTTTCTTTTTTTTGAATAAATTTTTCTCTTTTTTTAATTTGACGGTATAACTGGCCAAACAGAACTTGTCCGAATGACCTTGAGAGAGCTTTACTTCGCTTCACAAAGTTCGCGGCAGCGATTCACCACTGCCTGCCTTCCGGTCTCGGGGACAGAAAGGAGAATGTGGCAGCCGGTCGGATTCGGGATAAATGTCGCGAGACCGCTCTCGTCTATCGTAACTTTGCCCGGCACACTTTCAGTAAAATACTTATTGCCTTCAATTGCATAGAGCACAGCAGTAAGGTCCCAAATCGGGCGGTCGTACGGCATCGGGAGATAGGCCTTGTAGGCTTCCACAACCGGATTCTTGCCCTTATAGCCGAGATTTGACTCGATTGATGAAGCCGGATAGGTTATCTCTATCCCAAGTTCAAACGGCGAAACTGCAATCAGAGACGGACATTCGGCAAAGAACTTCCTTGCAGACGGCACATCCCTTGTCACATTGTACTCGGAGAACCAGTCGTTGCCCTCGCCTCTGAAATTCCCTGCCATCACATAAACTCCCTTAACTTTCTGAGCCATAAGTTCCTTTCCCGAAAGCGGAGAGATACCGTCCGGTCCGGAGGCCAGAAGCGCCGCAAGATTGGTTGAGAAGCCGACAGAAATGATTTTTACGGAATTGTCATCCTGAGAAGCAAGAAGTTTGCGATAAAGGCTCACGGCTGTTGGAAGCGAGGAATAATCCTTCACGGAACGAGGAAAATCCATTCTGGAAACAGCCGTAACGAAATTCATTCCGTTAAGGTTCACACCGTCTGCGCTCGAATCCACCGGTTTTTCCGCAACGCCAATCGGCACAGATCCGTAGCCATAGTAGGTGTCCACAATATCCACACACTCGGCGGAAGCCAGATCATTCTTGTTCACCATAACTCCCAGCAGATTCACATTACCATCATCCGAGTAGCGGCAAAGCATCGCAAGAGCAAGAGCGTCATCCACATCGTTGCCCATATCGGTATCAAAAATCACAGGGACGGTGCTGTCGCCGGCCGATGAATTATTGCCGCCACAGGCGCACAAAAGCGAAGCGGTACAAAGCAGTGCAAAAATTCTTTTCATAAAAACAAATTAAAACTTGTCCGCAGGAGCGATGACTCCAACGCCCTTTCGACCCCTGTCGGACAAGTCAATAAAAACCTATTTCAAAGCAACTATTCGGCCGCCTTCAGGATGCAGCGGACAGAAAGAGCGGACCGGCTTCCATACCAGGCGAAATTGCCATCTCCATTTCCGTTCATCCAAAACCCGTGCATATCCCAGGTCTGACCGACATTCGTGGCTGTCCAAAGGCAGACATCCCACCAGTCTTCCTCCTTGCAGGAATCGCGGTTAACCATTCCGGCCTGAGGAATGAATATGGCTCCGTTGAGGTTTCCGGCTTTGCAGTCAGTCTTCATCTGCTCCCTGTCAAGCCCGACATACGCACCGGCCACGCTCATTCCGTTGGTCATCCAGTAGTCGAACCAGTAGTGCGGAGTCGTTTCGCCTGTACCGAGAAGAGTCTCGAGCTCAGTCTTCGTAGGCACTCTCCAGCCGTCAGGGCACGGGTCGTTCTCCTCAGTCCAAGTTTCGGAGCAGGTGTCGTATGCGCCGCCAGTAAAGCCAGGGACTACAGTCTCGGTGTCGCCGTGGTCATTTGCGGAATATGACGGATAACCCACCTTGGAATTCCACTGGTAAAGCTTGCCCCTCACCTGACAGTTCTTTCCGAAGGTGTCAGGCTCGTCCACATTGGCGTTGGCCCAGACGGCATCACCGATCTTCGTTCCCACGTGCTGAACCAGAACAGTGCGCTCAAGCGTCCCGGCAGTGACCTTCACATTCGCCGTGCGGTATTTATAGTCTGTTGACTCTGCGACCTTCACCTTGAAGGCCCCAACTCCTAAAGCCGAACCGTTCTCAACTGTGCACCACTCAGCATCGGAAACGGCAGTCCAATCGCCGGAAGTCGCCACAGAAACGCTATATTCGCCGCCCTCCACATCGGAATAGATATTATAGAGACCAAGGTCGAGATCAGTTGCGACAGGTTTCGGACGGCCTGTCTG
>CAYNDY010000125.1:0-5641 GCA_964396105.1 uncultured Muribaculaceae bacterium | reverse complement strand
GCCGCACACAGCCTTTCCTCCCCCATCCAGACGCTCCGGTTCTTGTCCAGATTCACGTCGCTTCCTCCCCCGACTGTCCAGAGCCTGCTCTCCTCCGCACTCATATCGTCCTCCTCCCAGTCCTTGTCGGCTACCTCCTCTGCCTCCTCAGGGTCGGCGTCATATTCACCGTCACCGTACTCGTCTCCCCCTACCGTCGCGAAATAGGAATTGACGCAGTCAGCGTCCTCCTCGTAGCAGTAGCCCTCGACGACGACGCCCAGGTCATATATATACTCGGAAACGGACTGCACGCTGTTGTAGAAGGCTGCCATATTCCCCACCTCGGAAGGATTCCATTTCCACTCCGCCCAAAGTTCAAGGTCTTCCAGACGATATTCGCCCTCAATCCAGAGGGTATCGATGAGCGAGGCGGCGACTCTCTGCCGGGCGAAACTTTCCGGATAAAGCACGTCAAAAATGCGGTCCTGGGCAGGTTTTGCGGCCTCGGTGACTTTTTCGATGCGTTCCCGAACATCCTCAGCACTGCAGTCCAGATTCTCCGGCGGCACATCCACACTCTCGTCCCAGATTTCGGCAAATCCGCCGGCCGCCCCTTCGCGAAAATCCTCCTCCGAAGAAGACGGGAGCATACACTCCCCAAGCATATCCTCGGGGGTAACGTCAAGTTTCACTCCGTCAATAACATACTTTGAGCTGAAGGCATCCTGCCGATTATTTTTTTTCATCTGTGAACAAGATTTTGAATGGACCTGGAAACTGGATTCTAAATGTTCTTTCAACCGGGAGGCAAAGTTAAGAATTATCCGTGAATTGCATCGGTTTCGGGCGGCTTTTGGGGGAAATTCCCTCCTTAGGAAAGTTTCGGCGGGGGGATCTGGCCTTCGTCTATAAGGCGGCGAAGTGTTCTGAGTGTTTCCTCCGGGATGTTTTCAGAGGCCGGGTCGTTCACAAGACGCTTAAGTTTTTCCGTGTCCCACTCCCCTCCAAAGTCCTGATTTATAATCCTTTTGAGCTTTTCTTCAAGGCTCTCGGGGGTGTTTTCTCCTGGAGTTTTCTCTTCAGAGGTTGCAGACCCGCGGCGGGACACTCCAGCGGGAGAGAGCGCCTTCCGTCCCGAGGACTTGGCGCGAGCCTTACGCGCCCGACAAATATCGCAGGTCCCGCAGTCTTCAGACTCGCTCTGGCCGAAATAGCGCAGGAGAAAGCGGCTGCGGCACTCGGTCTGCTCGGTGACATAATCAACCATAGCATCGCTGCGGTCTTTCTGGCACTTTTTCAGGAAGTTGAAGGTATCGAGCCTGAGGTCCAGGTTTTTCGGCATCAGCCTCTCGTGCGGGAGGAACAGGACGTCGGAAGTCGCGCACGGGATATATCTTATAAGGTGAGCGGTCGAAAGTTCGTAGAGTTTCTGCCTCAGGGCGGAGACCTCCAGGTGGACGCTCGCGGCGATGTCCTCCTCGTCGATGGAAACGGGGAAATTGAACACTCCCACATATCGTCTCATCAGGATTTCGAGGATTCTCGGAAGAACGGGGTCAGCGAAATCGTAGTTGTAGAAGACTTTGCGGTCCACTGCAATCATAACCCTTGTCGGCACGTCAACCGACTGGGTTAGAGTAAGATGGCCGGACTTTTCAAGATAAGCAATCGCGCTGAGTGTCACGGGGATGCTGAGGCGAAACTTGCGGCAGAACTCCCCGATGTCGAATTTGTGCTGGCTGCCCTCACCTCCTTCGTAGGGAATGTCGAGGAATATGTGAATTTTCTGATATATGTCCTCTATGAATTCTGTCGGCGGGAAGGCGTTGGTCTGCTGGAGGTGGAGCCGGCGCACATCGTCCGAGTTCCAAAGGAGCACGGCGTAGGAGCGTTTTCCGTCCCTTCCGCCTCGGCCGGCCTCCTGGAAATAGGCCTCCGGGGAGTCCGGGATGTCGAAATGGATGACAAAGCGCACATCCGGCTTGTCGATTCCCATTCCGAAGGCGTTGGTGCAGACCATAACGCGCACCTCACCGCTTTTCCACGCTTCCTGCCGGCGGGTGCGGGCGGCGGTGCCGAGGCCTGCGTGGTAGTGCGAGGCGCTGATGCCCTTCTGCCTGAGCAGTTGGGCAAGTTCCTCGGTTCTTTTGCGGCTGCGGACATAGATGATTCCGGTCCCGGGGACGCTTTCGCAGATGCTGATTATCTGCCCGAGTTTGTCCTCGGTCTCGCGCACGATGTAGCTGAGGTTAGGCCGCTCGAAGCCGCTTTTGATGAGCCTGGGCTCCTGAAAACGCAGGCGGGCCATTATGTCCTCGGCGACGGCGGGGGTGGCGGTGGCGGTGACGGCAATCACCGGGGCGTCAACGACCGAGCGGATTTCGCCGATCTGGAGATATTCAGGGCGGAAGTCGTAGCCCCACTGGGAGATGCAGTGGGCCTCGTCAACGACGATGTAGGAAATCTGCATTTCGCGCAGATAGTAGCGGAAAAGCCTCGTTGTGAGCCTCTCGGGGGATATGTAGAGGAATTTGCAGTCGCCGTAGGCGGCGTTGTTGAAGGTGCGGTCCACTTCGCTGCGGGTCATTCCTGCATATACTGCAAGGGCACGGATGCCTCTCGAGTTAAGGTTCTGAACCTGGTCTTTCATCAGGGCGATGAGCGGGGTGACGACAAGGGCAAGCCCCGGCCGCATAAGGGCCGGCACCTGGAAGCATACGGATTTCCCGCCGCCGGTGGGGAGAATCGCGAGCGTATCGTGTCCCTCAAGGGCGGAGCGGACGATTTCCTCCTGCTTCGGCCGGAAACTGTCATAACCCCAATATTTTTTCAGAACCTCAAGCGGTGTCATAGAATTTTTTCTGTTTCTTCGAAAATGTAGTTCCAGACTCTCTCCTTGCCTCGCTCATTGAGAATCTCATGGCGCATACCTTCATAGCGGCGGCTCCCCACATTGGTGTAGCCCACCTTCCGGATGTTCTCCACGGCGCTTTCAAAGGCCTTCGGCGAGATGGCGCACGGGTCGTCCGCGCCGGAAATGAACCTCACCGGAAGGCCCGGCTGCTCCACTTTCCAGCCCTTCAGACTGTAGCAGTCCTCCATAAGGGAGAACAGGCCCTCGAAGCCGTTCACCGTGAACACATATCCGCACAGCGGGTCGGCGTCATACGCCTTCACCACCTCCGGATCCGAGCAGACCCAGCAGGAAGGGGAGCTCTCGCCCTTGAACGCCTTTGCATAGCCTCCGAAGCCGATTTTCTGAATAAGATTCGAGCGGAAGCGGTCGCCTTTGACTGCCCCTATAAGGCGCGAAAGCAGGATCCCGGCCTTCGCCCCGGCGTTGTAGCTCGGGCAGCCGCACACCCAGAGGGCGGAAACCGTTGAGTCATACCTTTTAATATATGAGCGCACCGCCATCGATCCCATACTGTGCCCGAAAAGCACAACGGGAAGCCCGGGCCACTTGGAGTGAGCCCACTCGTTGACCGCGTGGATGTCCTCCACAAGGGCCTTCCAGCCTCCACTGTAGAAATATCCCTGGTCTTCCGCGCTCCGGACGCTCTCGCCGTGGCCGCGGTGGTCGTGGATGACGGATGCATAGCCCTTCGAGGCGAGAAATTCCATAAACGGAAGGTACCGTTCCTTGTGCTCGGCCATTCCGTGCACGAGCTGAAAAACGGCTTTGGGAGCCCCTTCAGGGGTGATGGCAAGAAGTGAGAGCTCCAGAGAGTCTGCCTTCGACGCGATTTTTATTTTCTCTGTCATATTCTGATTCAATTATAGTTTTCAGTGTCAATATCCAATACAATCCGAGGGGGGCACCATCACCATATCCAACGCAATCGGGGTTCCCGGACACAGCATTTTCGGGGGTTCCCCATCACAATATGTAGGTATTTTCTCCCCTACAATAAAATCTTTCAAATATAAGCATTTTTCAGATATGGTTTCGGCTTATTTTTTGTTGAAAATGTCGCGGCAATTTTCTATTTTTGCAGGCTGAAAATTCGGCAAATAACTGGATATTATTAAGTACTAACAATTTATAATTATTTTACGCTATGAGTAAAATTGATTTGAGCAAGTACGGGATCACAAATGTGAAGGAAATCCTCCACAACCCGTCTTACGAAGTCCTCTACGAGGATGAGACCAAAGAGGGCCTTGAGGGCTACGAAAAAGGTCAGGTAACTGAGCTCGGAGCAGTCAATGTAATGACCGGAATCTACACCGGACGTTCCCCTAAGGACAAATTCTTCGTTTACAACGACGCATCAAAGGACACCGTTTGGTGGACTTCAGACGCCTACAAGAACGACAACAAGCCTTGCTCAGAAGAGGCTTGGGCTGACCTCAAGAAGAAGGCTGTCGCTCAGCTTTCAGGCAAGAAGCTTTATGTTATGGATACCTACTGCGGTGCAAACCCTGCAACCCGCCTCAAGGTCCGTTTCATTATGGAGGTAGCTTGGCAGGCACATTTCGTAAAGAATATGTTCCTTCGCCCTACCGAGGAAGAGCTTGAGAACTACGGCGAGCCTGACTTCGTTTCATTCAACGCAGCAAAGGCAAAGGTTGACAACTACAAGGAGCTCGGACTCAACTCAGAGACCGCAACCGTGTTCAACCTCCGCACCAAGGAGCAGGTAATCCTCAACACCTGGTACGGCGGCGAGATGAAGAAGGGTATCTTCTCCATTATGAACTACCTCAACCCGCTCCGCGGCATCGCTTCAATGCACTGCTCAGCAAACACCGACCTCAACGGTCAGAACACCGCTGTATTCTTCGGTCTTTCAGGAACAGGCAAGACCACCCTTTCAACCGACCCTAAGAGGCTTCTCATCGGTGATGACGAGCACGGCTGGGACGACGAGGGAGTCTTCAACTACGAGGGCGGCTGCTACGCCAAGGTCATCAACCTCGACAAGGAGTCTGAGCCTGACATCTACAACGCAATCAAGAAGGACGCTCTCCTCGAGAACGTAACCGTTGATGCACAGGGTAAGATTGATTTCGCCGACAAGAGCGTAACCGAGAACACCCGCGTTTCATACCCTATCTATCACATCAAGAACATCGTAAAGCCGGTTTCAAAGGGCCCTCACGCAAAGCAGGTAATCTTCCTTTCAGCCGATGCATTCGGAGTTCTTCCTCCGGTTTCAATCCTCACCCCTGAGCAGACGAAGTACTACTTCCTTTCAGGTTTCACCGCTAAGCTTGCAGGTACCGAGCGCGGCATCACAGAGCCTACCCCTACCTTCTCAGCTTGCTTCGGCGCAGCATTCCTTTCACTCCACCCGACAAAGTATGCCGAGGAGCTCGTCAAGAGGATGAACGCCGTAGGTGCAAAGGCATATCTCGTAAACACCGGCTGGAACGGTACAGGCAAGAGAATCTCCATCCGTGACACCCGCGGAATCATCGACGCCATCCTCGACGGTTCAATCGAGAAGGCTCCGACCAAGAAGATTCCGTTCTTCGACTTCGAGGTTCCTACCGCTCTTCCGGGCGTAGATCCTGCAATCCTCGACCCACGCGACACCTACGCTGACGCATCTCAGTGGGAGGCAAAGGCAAAGGATCTTGCATCACGCTTCAACAAGAACTTCGAGAAGTTCACAACCAACGAGCTCGGAAAGAGCCTGGTTGCTGCCGGACC
>CAYNDY010000124.1:0-5663 GCA_964396105.1 uncultured Muribaculaceae bacterium | reverse complement strand
TCTCTACAGCAGCGGCTTCAGGTACGGCCCCGTGACTGAGGCGGGGTCGGCGGCTATCTGCTCCGGGGTGCCTTCCGCGAGAATTCTTCCGCCTCTTTCGCCGCCTTCAGGGCCGAGGTCGAAGAGATAGTCGGCGGATTTGAGAACATCGAGGTTGTGCTCTATGACGAGCACCGTATTCCCCGCGTCAACCAGCTTCTGGAGCACTCCGAGAAGCACTTTTATATCTTCGGAGTGGAGACCCGTAGTGGGCTCGTCGAGAATGTAGAGGGTCTTGCCGGTGGATTTTTTCGAGAGCTCGGCGGAGAGCTTCATCCTCTGGCTTTCGCCTCCGGAGAGGGTCACAGAGGACTGGCCGAGGGTCACATAGCCAAGTCCTACGTCGAGAAGGGCCTTGAGCTTCTGGGCAATCGACGGGACGGGGCGGAAAAACTCAAGAGCCTGGGCAATCTGCATTTCAAGGACATCATTTATGCTTTTGCCCTTGTAGCGGACCGCAAGCGTGTCCTCGGTGTAGCGGCGGCCTCCGCACTGCGGGCAGACAACATTCACGGACGGAAGGAAATTCATCTCAATCACCTTCAGACCCGCGCCCTTGCACTCCTCGCAGCGGCCTCCCGCCACATTGAACGAGAAGCGGCTCGCCTTGTAGCCCCTCACTTTCGCATCCGGTGTGGCCTCGAAAAGGCGGCGGATGTCGTCGAAAACGCCCGTGAAAGTGGCCGGGTTGCTTCTCGGAGTGCGCCCAATCGGCGACTGGTCAATCTCGATCACCTTGTCTATGTTTTCCACTCCCTCTATGCCCTCGTATGGAAGGACCGGAAGTTTGGCGTTGAAAAAGCGGTTTTTCAGAATCGGCATCAGCGTCTCGTTCACAAGGGTGGACTTTCCCGAGCCGCTCACTCCGGCGACCCCGATGAAGCACCCCAGAGGGAAGCGCGCCGTGACGCTCTTGAGGTTGTTGCCGCGGGCGCCTTTTAAAGTAAGATAAAGACCATTCCCGGGGCGGCGCACCGTCGGGACTTCGATTTTGCGCTTTCCTGTGAGGTATTCAAGGGTCACAGAGTCGCCCTTCAGGGAGTCAACAGGCCCGTTGTAGCAGATTTGTCCGCCCTCCCGTCCTGCGCCAGGGCCCACATCCACCAGCCAGTCCGCCGCCCTCATCGTGTCCTCGTCGTGCTCCACGACCATCACGGAGTTGCCGCTGTCACGAAGCTCCTTCAGAGAAGCGATTAGCTTGCGGTTGTCCCTCTGGTGCAGACCGATGGACGGCTCGTCGAGAATATAGAGAACATTCACGAGTTTCGAGCCTATCTGGGTCGCGAGACGGATTCTCTGGCTCTCTCCGCCCGAAAGCGAGGCCGTGGCCCTGTCGAGAGAAAGGTACTCAAGCCCGACATCCATCAGGAAGCCCACCCTTTCGCGAAGTTCCTTGAGGATGTCGCGGGCGATGGCGTTCTGCCTCCCGTCGAGCTTTGGTGGAAGAGTTTCCAGCCACCCCTGCAGCTCGGAAATCTCCATTGCAGCCACCTCTGAGATGGTCTTGCCGTCGATTTTGAAATATCCCGCCTCCTTGCGAAGCCTTGTTCCGCCGCACTCGGGGCAGACGATTTTATCCTCGATGTCGCCAACGATGCCGGGGAACGACACCATTTCGGACATCGCTCCCTCCCCCACCCGGAAAAGTTCGTCCGAGCCGTAGATTATAAGTGAAAGAGCCTCGGGCGGGACAAGTTCTATGGGGTCATAGAGCGAGAAGTCGTATTTTCTTGCTATTGAGCGGATTATGTCGAATTTTCGGGTCTGGCGAACGCTTCCAAGCGGAACAATTCCTCCGTCAGCGATGGAAACTCTCCTGTCCGGGATTATCAGCGACTCGTCCACATTCACAATAGTTCCGAGTCCCTTGCAGTGGGGGCAATAGCCCTGCGGGGAATTGAAGGAGAATGTGTGCGGGGCCGGTTCCTCGAGCGAAAGGCCGCTGTCCGGGCAGATGAGGTGCTTGGAATAGTGGTGCATCTCCCCCGAATCCATATCCATAAGCGCGACGCTCCCCTTTCCGAGTCCAAGAGCCGTCACAACGCTCTCCCGGATTCTTTTTTCATCCTTCGCCTCCGGTTTAAGACGGTCCACGACAAGGAAAATGAAGTGGGCCTTGTAGCGGTCAAGTTCCTCTGTCTCAGACAGTTCCACAATCTCTCCATCAATGAGCGCCTGGGTATATCCCCGCCGGCGCATCTGGGAAAGAAGTTCGCGGTAGTGTCCCTTGCGGCCCCTCACGAGTGGCGAAAGAAGCAGGCACTTGCGCCCGGAGAAGTTGTCGAGAATGAGCGAAACTATCTGCTCGTCCCTGTAGCGGACCATCGCCTTTCCGGTCGCGGGGGAATAGGCAGTGGATGCGCGGGCATAGAGAAGACGGAGGAAATCATAAATTTCCGTTATGGTGCCCACTGTGGAACGCGGGTTCTTGCCGGTGGTTTTCTGCTCGATGGCGATGACCGGACTCAGACCCTCGATGCTCTCGACCTGAGGCTTTTCGAGTATGCCCATAAAATGCTTCGCGTATGGGGAAAGGGTGTCCATATAGCGCCTCTGGCCCTCTGCGTAAAGGGTGTCGAAAGCGAGGGAGGATTTTCCGCTGCCGCTAAGACCCGTCACAACCACAAACTTCCCCCTGGGAATATCCAGAGAAACGTTCTTGAGATTGTGAGCCCGAGCTCCGCGAATTTTTATGTATTTATCTGCATCCATATTCCAATATAAAAGATGGGGGCACCTTAAAAAAGCGAACCGCAAATTTACTCATTTTGCGGCAAATAAGTCGAAAATAGTTTCATTCGGCGAAGATTTTGCGTACCTTAGTGGGCTTTTTAATCCGGACTGTCACAAAAGAGTTTGATATATAATAGGATAGCGGCAGCGACCGGGAAAGAAATAAAAAAGGAAAAATATATGGAAAATATACGGGTATATTGCGAAAATACTGAAAGTTACGCGGAAGTTCCCTTCGGGACCACTCTGCTCACCCTCGCGCACTCCCTCCTGCCGAAGGAGGCCGAGGGGACAAGCGACAAGCAGATACTTGCGGCCCTTGTGGACAACCAGCTCAAGGGGCTGAGCTTCGAGATTTGCCGGAGCCATCGCATCACTTTCATCGGCTACGGCCACCCCAACGGCATCCGCACCTACATCCGCTCGCTCTGCTTCGTTCTTCAGAGGGCGGTGAGGGATGTTTTCCCGGGCAAGGTGCTGAATATCAAATACTCCCTTCCAAGCGGCCTCTACTGCGAAATCCACGAGAACACCCCAAGAGAAATGGTCTACATCCCGTCCGGAGCCGAAATCAGGGCTCTGAAAGAGGCTATGAGGGGGATTGTTTCCAGGAACCTTGAAATCAGGCGCGAAGTAATCTCTGCGGAGGAAGCGGAAAAGACTTTCGCCTCATACTCCCAACCTCAGAAAGTCGAACTTCTAAAGACCGTCGGACGCTTCACCTACACGGTTTACAGTCTGGACGGCATTCTGGACACGTTCTACGGGCCTATGCTCCCATCAACCGGGTATCTTCACACCTTCGACCTCCGTCCGTTCAACAAGGGAGTCTGCCTTCAGTACCCGCCGCTCGGGAAGAAGGGACACATCGAGCCGATGAAAAAGCAGACGAAGATGGCCGCGGCCCTTCGCGACCACGAGCAGTGGACCCGGATTATAAGCGTCAGCAGCGTCGGAACGCTGAACTACGCCATCCAGAACGGATATGCGCGACAGATCATAAACATAGCAGAGGCCCGTCACGAGAGAAAATATGCCGAGGTGGCGGACGCAATCTGGCAAAGGAGGGACAAGGTCAAGATCGTGTTCATCGCTGGCCCTTCATCCTCGGGAAAGACTTCATCCTCGCTCAGGCTTGCGCAGCAGTGCAAGATTCTCGGTATGAACCCGAAAGTAATCGAGCTTGACAACTATTTCCTCGGCAGGGAAAACACCCCTAAGGACGAGAACGGGAACTATGATTTCGAATGTCTCGGGGCTATGGACCTCGATTTTCTCAACACCCAGCTCAATTCTCTTCTCGAAGGAAAGGAAATTGAACTTCCGCGCTATGATTTCAAGAAGGGGGAAAGGGTTTTCGAGGGGAAGAAAATGAGACTTGCAGCGGAGGACATCCTCATTATGGAGGGCATCCACGCGCTGAATCCGGAAATGGTGCCGGGAGTGGACCAGTCGAGGATTTTCAGGGTCTATGCCTCCGCGCTCACCTCCCTTTCGCTTGACGAGGACAACAACATTTCCACCACCGACAACAGGCTTCTACGACGTATGGTGCGCGACAACCGCACAAGGGGCATCAATCCGGAGGAGACGATTCTCCGCTGGGGAAGCGTCCGAAGGGGCGAGAACCGCAACATTTTCCCGTTCCAGGAGAACGCCGACGCGATGTTCAACTCCGCGCTGATTTTCGAGCTGCCGGTGCTGAAATACTACGCTGAGCCGCTTCTGAGGCGCATCAGCCCGCAGTCCCCTGCCTACAGCGAGGCTTTCCGTCTGCTGAAGTTCCTAAGCTACATCACCGCTATGAGCCCGGAGGAGATTGCGATGATTCCGCCGACATCCATTATGAGGGAGTTTATTGGAAATCAAACACTGTAACGATATGGGATATAAAAACGAGGAAATCTATGACGGGGCGGTCACTGAGAAGATTGCCGCTCACTACGCCGACATTCTGCGCCTTTTGGGCGACGACCCCGCAAGAGAGGGTCTGCTGAAAACCCCGGAAAGGGTCGCGAAGGCTCTTCAGTTTCTCACCAAAGGCTACGGCGAGGACGGGGCGGAGATTCTCCGGAGCGCGATGTTCGAGGAGGACTACAGCCAGATGGTGCTGGTCAAGGACATAGACCTCTACTCCACCTGCGAACACCACCTTATGCCGTTCATCGGCAAGGCCCACGTCGCCTACATCCCGAACGGGTACATCACCGGACTGAGCAAAATCGCTCGCGTTGTGGAGTGCTACGCCCGCCGGCTTCAGGTGCAGGAAAGACTCACGGTGCAGATTCGCGACTGCATCCAGGACACTCTCAAGCCGCTCGGAGTGGCGGTGGTGATTGAGGCGTCGCACTCCTGTATGTCGCTTCGCGGCGTGCAGAAAGCCAACGCGGTGACGGTGACATCCGCATTTTCAGGGGCATTCCTCAATTCGGAACGCACCCGCAACGAATTTTTGAACCTAATCAAATAGAAAAACGATATGGAAAGGAATTTTTCTACATTCATCGCCGGAGCGGCCATAGGCGCCGTTCTGGGAGTGCTTTTCGCTCCTGCAAAGGGGTCGGTTACAAGGCGCAGAATTAAGGCAGTGGCCGAGGACACGCTGGATGAGGCTTCGACGAGCATCGAAGCTCTCAAAGAACTCGTCCAGACCGAGGGCGAGGGGCTGAAGGAGAGTGCGCGGGAGAAGATTCTCTGCCAGATTGACAAGCTGGAGCGTGCGCTTGAGAGTGAGGCGCCTGCCTGTGATTCTGAGGAAGAAGGCTGCGGCGAGGGGGAAATTTAATAAAAAGCGGATTGCCGCGTTACGCGTCTTGCCCAAATCCTCACAACCCAAAGGTTGCTCCGGTATTGGGCTTCAACGCAAGCCTTGCACTCCATCTTTTTCTTTA
>CAYNDY010000123.1:0-5682 GCA_964396105.1 uncultured Muribaculaceae bacterium | reverse complement strand
GGAAGCCTTTCCCAATTCACTAGGTCGTGCGTTCTAGCTATTCCCGCGCAGGCAACGGCCGAAGAAAGGTCTCCTTCCGGTGCGTCGGGGTCTTTTCTCTCCACGCAGAAAATGCCGTAAATCCAGCCGTCCTCGTGGGCGGTAAGGCGCATATCATAGACATTCGTCGCGGGCTCTCCCCACTCGGGAAGGGTAATCGGGTGGTCCCAGAAGCGGAAATTGTCCACTCCGTTCGGGCTCTCGGCAACGGCGAAAAACGATTTGCGGTCCGCTCCCTCAACGCGCGCTACCATAACATACTTGTCGCCCCACTTGATTGCGCCGGCGTTGAAAGCGGCGTGGATGCCGAAGCGCTCCTCAAGGTAGGGGTTGGTCTCCCGGTTGAGGTCATATCTCCAGAAAAGCGGAGCGTGGTCCCCGGTAAGCACAGGGTTTTCATATCTTTCATACACTCCGTTGACATAGACGGGTTTATTTTTCCTGGAAAGAAGCTCTTCGTGCCTCTGCTTCAACCAGTTAAGTCTTTCGTCAAAATCCATAGCGAGTCAGTTCAGTTCGTTAGTATTTATTGGGTATATATTTATATATCAGGCCTTTATAAGTCCATATCCTTTGGGGCACATTCCTTTTCAGAACGGGCCTCATCCCCCAGAAGCACAATCTCCTCCAGGGCTGCGAACTCCCGGAAGTTCTCCGCATCCGCGCTGCCTGGGAACGGGGCGTAGAAGTGCTGCGGCTTGTCGGAGTCGTTTCTCCAGGTGAGAACATAGCAAGGGGAGCAGCCTTCAAGGGAGCGAAGGAGCACGTCGGTCCACCACCTCGGATTCGGGATGCTCTCGAAGCCTGTTTCGGTGAGGGCCGTGAGTTTCCCGTTTGCGGCGGCGTAATTTTCCATATATCGGAGGTCGCGGAATAGAACCTCAACATAGTGCGCATCAGCCTCCTGCATCGCCTTCTCGCGGTCAGGGGCAGAGGCGTCGATGTATTCGTAGTGGTCAACTCCCAGGATGTCCACATAGCGGTCGCCCGGGTAGCGGCTGAAATAGGCGAGGGAGTCAATCTCGGAGTTCGGGGAGTAGGCCCAGAGGAGATTGTCGAGGCCGCGGTCGTTCTCGATGTAGTCGCGTGTAAGGCGGTAGAGAGCCTTGTACTCGTCAGCGGTGCAGAAGTTTCCGCCCCACCAGAACCAGCTGCCTATGTTCTCGTGCCACGGACGGAAAACGGCGGGGATGCGCACTCCGGAGGAGTCTCTGAGGGAGTCCAGAAAATCCGCAGCGCTCCGGAGCCAATCCATAAACTTCGCGTGGTTCTCTCCCCCGTCAAGTACGGAAGCGACAACCCCGCCCTGGCTGATGTCCCAGGAGTCGCCGCCGGTAAGAGGATTGCGCGGGTGCCAGGAGAAGGTGACAACGCCGCCCTCCCGGGTGTGCTTTACTGCCGCCCTTCTCATCAGCTCGAAGCTCACTCCGTCAAGATTGCAGGGGTTGCCCTGCTCGATGCCGCCAAGGTCGAAGCCCACCATCGCGGGTTTGGAGCCGCAGACCTGCGCGACGTCGCTCCTTCCAAGGTCATCCCCCAGAGGGTCCGCCACAGTCCAAGAGTGGCCATAGACAAGGTCGTCCTGATGGGCATAGAGAATCTGCCCGTTTTCAGCGGTGGCCTTAAGGCGTGAGAATAGCTCTGCGGCAGGGCTCTGTGAGCCGCCTGCGGTGCAGCCGCCTGCGAGAGCGAGGGTTGCCGAGGCAGCGAGAAGAGTATTTGCTAGATGTTTCATCATAATTTTCTAAGTATTCTGAAGGTCCCGAGGGACCGGACATTCTATATGGGGCTTCCCCCAATGGGCGTGCCTACTTCGGTGCGCTGTTGTAAACCGAGCGGAGAGTGTAGGAGGCGGAAGTTGTGAACACGGCGCGGTTCATTGCCTTCACAATATCTTCTCCGTCGCGGATATATTCGCCGGTGGAGTGACTGATGATGCCACCCGACTCCTTTCCGGCGCCCTCAGAACCGTTATCCCAGTAAAACGGAGGGATGCCGTAGTCGCGGCAGGCCTTGTAGAAAAACTCGAGATAGTAGATCTGAAAGAGCGTTTCACGGGCGGAGTCGCGGTTGGAACAGCCGGTTTCGCCCATATAGACAGGAATGCCCTTGTCGATGTAGGCGGCCTTAAGGCGTGCGAGAACCGGGATTATGTCCTTTTCGGTCTTGGGGCAGGCGTTATTTTTCGCAGTGTGGCCCCACTCGCCGTAGGTGCACTCGAGGGTGTAGTCGTAAGGGTCGTAGCAGTGGACCGCGACAAGAAGTCGGCCTGTGGCGCTGTCCTTAGGGAGTTTTAGGTACTCTATCGTGAGGTCCGGATTCGCGCAGTAGCCCGGGATGCCGAGATAGCGGGTGGAGTTCTCCCCGCCTTCTGAACGCACGGCGTCGACAAACACCTGAACCCATTTGTTGATTATCCCGTACTGCTTTCCGCCGTCTTCGCGGTTGTCTCCCCAGCCCCAGCCGCCGTCGTGGACTTCGTTGAAGGCTTCGAAGATGAGAAAATCGCCTTTGTCCTTAAATCGCTCTGCAATCTGCTTCCACAGCGCGGAGTACTGCGCCGTGATTGCCTCATAGTCAGCCTCGGAGGAGGCGGCCTTTTTGATGCTGAGCCAGTGCTCGCTGTTCGCGCCGTCGTGGTGGACATTCAGGATGACATTGAGCCCCGCCTTCTCGGCATAGCCCACAATTTCAGCCACTCTGTCAAGCCAGGCCTGCTCCAAAGTGTAGGAAGGTGCGGCGCCGATGTGGCCCATCCAGGTCACAGGGATGCGCACCGAGGTGAATCCCTTCGCCTTCAGGCCGTCGAAGGTGGCCTGGGTTGCCGCCTTGTTGCCCCAGGCGGTTTCGTTCGAGACCTCGTCGGAGTAGCCGTCCATCTGATTGCCGAGGTTCCATCCAAGTCCGAGCCGCTCCGCCATTTTCCACGCCGCGTTGTCTCCCCTCACGGTCCCCTTCTCCGAGTCCGCAGAAGAGCCGTCCTTGGCGCAGCTGCAAGCCGAGCAGACCGCCAGAAGCAGCACCATCGCCGCAGCGAATATGTTTTTGGAATGTTTCATATTTTTATGCAGTGGGCCCCTTGCAGAGCCTTCTTTTTCTGTTTCGCTCCCGCCTATTTCACTGAGTAGTCTCCCCTGTTGAGAATCCTGTCTCCCGAGAGGGCCGCCTTCCAGTCGTCGGCGGTGTTGTTCCAGCTGTAGGACCCGTCGGAATTGCGGCAGTAGAGCACCGGAGAGCCGTTCTCGTAGTTGCACCAGTTCATCATATAGCCCCACGGAGCGCCCTCGGAATAGGCCCCGGAGATGTCAAGAAGGTTGCCGAACTCGCTGAGAACCACCATTTTATTTCCCCGCACGGAATTGTTCACAAACTTGAAGGCCGCGCTCTGGGTCGTGCCCTTGGCCTCATAAAGGTCAGCCCCCACGATATCTACATATTCGTCGCCCGGGTACCATTCCCGCGCCGTGTCCAGCGACTCGGAGTTAACCGCTCCGGCGGTTGAAGTCTGCACGGTCCACACCCAGACGAGGTTGTTGAGAGAGTAGGTGGTCTCCAGCTCCTTGCGGAGGTACTTCCAGAGCTGAACGCAAGGCTCCGCACCCTTTGCTCCCCACCAGAACCACGCGCCCCATTTGTAGTCGCCCGCAGCCTCGTGAAGAGGACGGAAGAGAACAGGGATGCCCGCATTCTGAAGAAGAGTCATATAACCCGCAAGCCTTTCTATCTGGTTGTCAATGAGGATTCTCTGCCAGGTGCCGTCGGAAAGCGCTTCCCGGACATCGAAGGTGGTCGTTTTGCTTGAGCCTCCCTTTCCCGGAGCGTAGAAGCTGTAGTTGTTGAGGTCGGTTTCGTCCTGAACCGACGGGACTGACCAGTGCCAGCCGATCTGGATTATGTTTCCCGCGTCCCAAGCGGCCTTCACAGGGGTTATGTCACCGTAGTCCGGGCAGCCGTCCCATTTCTTCGCCGGCCAGTTGAAGAAAAGGTAGTCAAAGCCCACGACGGCAGGGTATTTCCCGCCCGCAGCAGAGGCAACACAGTCCGAATAGGTTGTCTCCCAGGCAGTTCCGCCCATAGCGCCGCTAAAAGTCTTCTTGCCGTAGTTTTCAAGCAGCAGGGCGTAGAGTTTCTTCGCCCCGTCGGTGGCTTTGGCGTTGGTAAGGGATGAGGCAGGAGCAAGGGCGTAATCCTTTTCGGACGCCTTCATCGAGAAAGTGTACTCAAGGCCCCCGAAAGGGTTGTTCTTATATCCGGAAATGACACCGGAAGGGATTGAAAGAGTGTACGAAACGCCTTCCAGAAGACCTGAAACGGAGATTGTAACATCCTTATTGTAGGCGAAGACTTTGTCCACGGTGGCCGAGTGGTCGACGGTGAACTTGCTGTGCTCCGACGAAGGGCATTTTACATTCTGGTCGAATGTGAGAACAATCTGAAGGGTCGTTCCCTTAAGGTCCTTTGAGCCGTTTTCGGGCGAGAATGCGACAATTTTCGGGGCCTCGACGCCCTCTGTGCCTCCCTTCTGAGGCTCATCCTTCTGACAACCCCCGAAGAGCGCTCCCGCAAGGGAAAGCGCCGAGAAGGCAAAAATTATATTTCTTTTTTCAAACTTTTTCATATCTTCTTCTTAGTCTTCGGCATCTTAATGTGCCGTGAATTGGATCCTGACGGCAGGGTCAGCCGCCGTCAGGATAAAAGAGTTACTACAAAAGTGCAACCTTGGTAAGGGTGTAATAGCATCCTGTTAAAACCAGGCCACCGTTTGCGACAAGGTCGTCGATATTTGACTGAGTAAGAGGTATTTCCACTCTGGTCTGGTCAGCGGTAAGGTCAACGTGAACTGCATCAGGAAGATTTTCCCAATTCTGTCCGTGACGAAGTTCAACCTGCCAGTATGTGGATGAGGCATCTGTAGTCAGATAGAGTACAAGAGACTGCCCTGCCTTTACAGTTGACCAGTCATAGCCTCCCCAAGCAAGGTCCTGGTTACCGCCCCAGTTGCCTGCGGCAAATGTCCCGGTCCAGATGTCCACTTCCTGTGAAATTTCACCGATGAGTTCAACCTTCGTGAGTGTGTAGTTGCATCCGGTGATGACAAGGCCATTATGAGCTACAAGGTCGTCAATGGCCGTCTGTGAAAGGACCACATCTACAACTGTCTGTCCTGCTGTCATATCCACTTGGACTTTCTCCGGAAGCTCACCCCAGTTGTCTCCGTGGCGGAGAGCAAGCTGCCAATAAGTAGCAGTTGCATCCTGCTCAAGAGTAAAGCGGAGAGTCTGTCCTGCCGTGACCTTTGACCAGTCATAGCCTCCCCAAGCAAGGTCCTGGTTACCGCCCCAGTTGCCTGCTGCGAATGTGCCATTCCAAATAGTTGTGAATGTCTGCTCCAGCAGCACCCCGATCTGGGTAGGGCAAATCTCGCTCTCGCCGCTGAGGAGGTTGAACTTAAGAGAATATGTTCCCACCTTGTTGAACGGCATCACGAATGAAAGTTCGCTGTCGCTGCGGTTTCCGTATGCAACAACTTTGGCATCGCCCACATAGATGTTCTCAATCATCATAAAGTTCTCTCCCTTAAGGGTTACGAGCTCTCCGATGTGAGCCTCCGAAGGCATTGAGCTTACGATTATGTAGGAGTCA
>CAYNDY010000122.1:0-5799 GCA_964396105.1 uncultured Muribaculaceae bacterium | reverse complement strand
TGCGGAGCTGAGCCTTGAAGGCAAATGGGGAAGCCAGATAACCACGTCAAAGCATTTTTACGATGTCACGGCGCACCGCTTCATCGAGGAGAATGCCCGGGACCTGGGCCTTAGGATGCTTCCGGGGCTCAGCGCCGATATGGAAGATCTTCTCTGCGAACGGGGCAGGGGAGAGGCCCTTCAGTTTTTCGACTATCTTATGTTCCAGATTAACCCGTCGGCGGAGGTCTCGGACATCAGCGAAAAGGTAGTTGCCGTTGTTGCTGACATCGCGCCGGAGGACACCCGGCTGGAGAAGATGGTGAGGGAGTTCCGCGAAAAGATGCCTTGCAAAACTAAGCTTATAAACATCCGCGAATACCCGTTCAAGGGCGGCTGCATCAGCTGTTTCCATTGCAGCGGCGAGGGCAAGTGCATCTACGCCGACGGCTTCGACACCTTCCTTCGCGAGGAAATCCAGACTTCTGACGCGATTGTCTATGCCTTCACCGTCCGCGACCACTCGATGGGAAGCCGCTTCAAGATGTATGACGACCGCCAGTTCTGCAACGGCCACCGAACCGTCACAATGGGAAGTCCGACGGGATATATCGTTGCGGGGGACTACGCAGCTGAGCCGAACCTTCAGATGGTAATCGAAGGCAGGGCGAATGTGGGCGGAAACTACCTCTGCGGAGTGGCAACGGAGGACGGAGCGCAGGACACGGTTCACCGCACAATGGGTGTCGCAGACCTTGCCTCCCGGCTCAGCTACCCCCTCTCCAAACAGCTTCGTCAGCCGGCGAACTTTTTCGGAGTGGGCGGAATGAAAATTTTCAGGGATCTGATTTATCAGATGCGTGGCCTTATGAGGGCCGACCACAAGTTCTTCAAGAGCCACGGGCAGTACGATTTCCCGCAGAAAAAGTGGAAACAGTCCCTTCTGATGTACCTCGTGGGCTGGATGATGAACAGTCCCAAGCTGAAGGCCCAAATGGGCGACAAAATGACCGAGGGGATGCTCAAACCCTACAAGGACGTCCTCGAGAAGTAAGCCCCGGACATAAGTAAGCCCTCCGCAGGCAAACTCAAAAGTCCGAAATCTGCCCTCTGCACTTGTATTTCTTGGAAAAAGTCCATATTTTTACGCCTGGAAAAGAATTTTCCGGTGGTCAGGAAAACAGAACTTTAGTAGAGCAGCGTTATGTACGGACTTCAGAAAGGCTTGTACTGCCCTGAAGATGAGCACGATGCCTGTGGCGTCGGGCTTGTCGTCAACATCAGCGGCAGCAAATATCACGACATCATCGAAAAAGGGCTCACCGTCCTGGAGAATATGGCCCACAGAGGGGCCGAAGGCGGTGACCAGAAAACCGGAGACGGCGCCGGCATTATGGTGCAGATTCCCCACGAGTTCATCCTTCTGAACGGAATCCCCGTGCCTGAAAAGGGCCGTTATGGAGTCGGAATGGTGTTCCTGCCCAAGGAAAAGGCGGACAACGAGAGGTTCCGGGAAATTATCGAAGAGGCCGTGGAGGCCCACTCGCTGGAGATTATGCACATCCGAAGAGTCCCCGTGAACAGCGAAATTCTTGGCGCCGACGCCCTTGCGACCGAGCCTGAGATACTCCAGATATTCATAACGGGCTGCGACGACCGTAAAGCCCTCGAAGACAAACTCTATCTTGTCCGAAAGAGCATCGAGAAAAAAGTCCTGAACTCTTCCATCGTGAACAAGGTCAACTGCTATGTGGCCAGCCTCTCCACAACCACCGTGGTTTACAAGGGAATGCTCTCCACGATGCAGCTGAGGCAGTATTTCCCCGATCTCAGCAACAAATACTTCACGAGCGCAATCGCCCTTGTCCACTCGCGTTTCTCCACCAACACCTTCCCGACCTGGGCGCTCGCACAGCCGTTCAGAATGATTGGCCACAACGGCGAAATCAACACCATCCGCGGAAACCGTCTCTGGATAAAGACCCGCGAATCCGTTCTGAAGGTGCCTTCACTCGGGGAAATCAGCGAAAACGTGAGCCCCATCATCCAGCCGGGGATGAGCGACAGCGCCTCATTCGACAATGTCCTCGAGTTTTTTGTCCGCGCAGGGATGGACATCCCTCACTCGCTTTCGATGCTGATTCCGGAAAGCTACCGCGAGGGCAATCCCCTGGGGCACAACCTCAAGAGTTTCTATGAATACCATTCCATATTTATGGAGCCGTGGGACGGCCCTGCAGCCATACTTTTCTCCGACGGACGCTACGCCGGAGGTATGCTGGACAGAAACGGACTGCGCCCGTGCCGGTATTTCATAACCAAGAGCGGACTCCTTGTAATGGCCTCCGAAACGGGCGTATGCGACATTCCTGAAGCCGAAATCGCATCCAAAGGCAGGCTGAAGCCGGGAAAAATCCTTATGGTGGACACCAAGAAGGGAAAAATCCTCGACAACGACACCCTCAAGGCCGCCCTCGCGGCGGAGCATCCATACTCCGACTGGCTCCACTCCGGAAGAATAATCCTCAAGAACATAAAGAGCGGAAGGAAAGTCCAGCACAGCATCGACGGGTATTCCCGCCTTCTGCACGCTTTCGGCTACGGACGGGAGGACATCGAGCGGATTATGGTGCCGATGGCAGTGGGCAGCGCAGAGCCCGGCTACGCGATGGGAGACGACACGCCTCTTGCAGTGCTTTCCGACAAGCCTCAGCGCTTTTTCAACTATTTCCGTCAGAAATTCGCCCAGGTCACCAATCCGCCGATTGACTCAATCAGGGAGGCGGCCGTTATGTCGCTTTCGAGCTACATCGGCGCGGTGAAGGGCAACATCCTCAATCCGACCCCGGACCTGTGCAAGGTCGTGAAGCTTTCTTCCCCGATTCTTACGAACGGAGAGATGGAGACCCTCCGCAACCTTCGCTACAAGGGCTTCAAGACCATAACCCTCCCGATGCTTTTCGAGGCTGCGGGCGGAACGGCCGCGATGGAGGCAGCGCTGGCGAAACTTTGCAAAGACGCCGCAAAAGCGGTTGACGCAGGATATAACTACCTGATTATAAGCGACAAGGCAGTGGATGCGGAGCACGCTCCGATTCCGTCCCTTCTGGCTCTTTCCGCAGTTCACCACCACCTCATCCATTGCCGCAAGAGAGGCCAGACCGCTATAATCGTCGAGTCCGGAGAGGTGTGCGAGGTGATGCACGTGGCGCTTCTGGTGGGCTACGGAGCGAGCGGCGTGAACCCCTATATGGCTTTCGCGATTTTGGACAAACTGGTCGAGGAGAAGGCCGTGCAGCTCGACTACCCGGCGGCCGAGGAGCATTATATCACCGCCGTCAACAAGGGAATGCTGAAGATTCTCTCCAAGATGGGAATTTCCACCATCCGCAGCTACAGAGGCGCGGCGCTTTTCGAGTCTCTGGGAGTAAGTTCTTCGCTGCTTGAAAAATATATGGGAGGGGGAGTGTCCCAGATTGAGGGAATAACCATCGAGGACGTAGCGAACGATGTCCTGAGGGCCCATTCCGCTGCCTTCTCAAAGCCTCTTGATGAACTTTCCGACGGTGGCGCTACTGACCATCTGGAAGACTTCGGAAACTACGCCTACCGTAAGGGCGGGGAGAGGCACTGCTGGAACCCCGAGATGGTGAAACTTCTCCAGAAGGCCGTCCGTGAGAAGGACTACGGGGCATTCCTCCAGTTCTGCGAGGCCGAGGAGAACAGGGACCATCCAATGAATCTTCGCGACCTGATGGAGATTGAAAGCGACAGGCCTTCCATCCCGCTTGAAGAGGTGGAGAGCGAAGCGGAGATTATGAAACGCTTTGTCGCAGAGGCCATTTCCTTCGGCGCAATCAGCCGCGAGGCGCACGAGACCATCGCCGTGGCGATGAACAGTTTCGGAGGCAAGAGCAACACAGGAGAGGGCGGAGAGTCGCCCGAGAGGAACTTCCCGCGTCCTGACGGAACGCTCGCCCGCAGCGCCGTAAAGCAGGTCGCTTCGGGGCGTTTCGGAGTGGACACCTACTACCTTGTAAACGCCGACGAAATCCAGATAAAGGTCGCCCAGGGAGCAAAACCCGGCGAGGGAGGCCAGCTGCCTGGCTTCAAGGTGGACGAGCTGATTGCCCGCACCCGCCACTCCATCCCCGGAATCACCCTGATTTCTCCTCCGCCGCACCACGACATCTACTCGATTGAGGACCTCGCGCAGCTCATTTTCGACCTCAAGAACGTGAACCCGAAGGCCCGCATAAGCGTAAAACTCGTCTCCGAAAGCGGAGTGGGGACCATCGCGGCCGGAGTCGCCAAGGCGAAGGCCGATGTGATTCTTCTTAGCGGCGCGGACGGCGGAACGGGTGCAAGCCCCGCAAGCAGCGTAAAGCACGCAGGAGGCCCTGCAGAGACCGGTCTGGCGCAGATTCAGCAGACCCTCGTTATGAACAATCTCCGCGGCAAGGTGCGGCTCCAGGTGGACGGCGGACTCCGCTGCACAAGGGATGTGGTGTTTATGGCGCTTCTCGGCGCGGAGGAGTTCGGCTTCGGAACGGCCGTTATGGTCGCCGAAGGCTGCCTTGTCTGCCGCAGCTGCAACAAGAACACCTGTCCTGTGGGCATCGCAACGCAGAACCCCGAGCTTCGCAAGCGCTTCAAGGGCAAGCCCGAAGACATAGTCACATATTTCCGTTTCCTCGCCCGGAGCATCCGCACCCGTCTTGCCGAGATGGGCTACTCCAGCATTCAGGAAATAGTCGGAAGGGCGGATCTTCTCCGAAAGAGAACCTATCCCGAAGGCGCGAAGGCAAACGGAATTTCACTCGACAGGGTGCTTTTCATCCCTGAAAGCTGCCGCGACAACGCCCGTGTGCAGACCTCGGAGCAGGACCACCGTCTTGACGGGGTCAAGGACAGGGAACTGATGGAAGTTCTCCGCCCCGCAATCCAGTCAGCCCACAAGCTGAGCATCAGCGTTCCGGTGAAGAACACCGACCGCAGCGTGGGAGCGATGCTGAGCGGCGAGGTAACCGCCCTCTACGGCCAGAACGGCCTTCCTGACGGGACCATCTCTGTGGATTTCACAGGCTCCGCGGGCCAGAGTTTCGGCGCATTCCTCTGCAAGGGCCTCAGCTTCAAGCTTCTCGGAGACGCCAACGACTATATGGGCAAGGGGCTTTCCGGCGGCCGAATAATCGTGACCCCGTCCCCGGAATCGGATTTCAAGGCCGAGGAGAACATAATCGCGGGCAACACAGTGGGCTATGGAGCCACTGCGGGCGAAATGTACATAAACGGCGTGGTGGGGGAGAGATTCTGCGTGAGGAACAGCGGCGCGGTTGCCGTTGTGGAGGGCGTAGGAGACCACGGCTGCGAATATATGACCGGCGGCAGGGTGGTGGTCCTGGGCAAGACAGGGCGCAATTTCGCTGCCGGAATGAGCGGCGGAATCGCCTATGTCTGGAACCCGGAAGGGGATTTCGACTATTACTGCAATATGGATATGATCGAACTCAGCCTTCTTGAGACCGACGCCGACCGCGAAGAACTCCGCTCGCTGATTGCCGCTCACCGGAAATACACGGGAAGCACCCTCGCGGCGATGATGCTGGAAGACTGGGACCTCTACGCAAGAGAGTTCCTGAAAGTAACCCCGGTAGAGTACAAGAAGATAATCTCCTCGCTGTAGCGGCATTCATCGTAGCGCAGACTGCTCCAGCTCAAGCAGCAGTTTCTTGGCCTGGAGCCCGCCGGCGAAGCCTGTGAGGGAGCGGTCGCTTCCTATGACGCGGTGGCAGGGGATGAAAATGGCGAGGCCGTTCG
>CAYNDY010000121.1:0-5818 GCA_964396105.1 uncultured Muribaculaceae bacterium | reverse complement strand
AGGTCCTCTCGGATGATGTGAGCGAGCTTGAGGGCAAGATGAAGGTGGTGACCTCAGACCTTGCAACGCTCAAGAAGTCCGTCTCCGCCCTTGACGCGTCTTCAAAGGAACTTTCGAGGGGAATCGAGACCATAAACACCAGGATTTCCCAGATGGAGACAAAGATTACCTCCATTCTTTCGAGCATAGAAGAGCTTAAATCCAAGGTTGAAGCAGCCGGCTTGACGCTTTCATATATTCCTAAATACACCGACAACAATGAGAGGGTGCTGTACACCCGTGATGTCCTTGCAATTTCGGGAACCGTGACTCTGAACTTCATTGTGCGTCCCGCAAGCGCTGCTGAGAGTCTCGCCAAGGACTGGGAAACCTCTCTCGGGGCAATCGCGGTGAGCACCCTCACGACGAAAGCCGGAGTCGGCAAGAGCCTTGAACTCAGCGTCAGCGGAGCTTCCGCGGAGGACGGGGTTCTTTCCGTCGATATCAACGTGGACAAGCTCGACAAGGACTTCATCCTTGGCAAAACCGGGGCTGCTATTGCGCTTGACGTGACCTTCGGCGGAGTACGGAAAGTCACGGATAATGTCAATCTGACTCCGGAACTGGAGGAGGAAGCCTTCATAACCTATTTGCTGACGGATTTCGATAGTGATGGCGACGGGAAGGTGAACGCAGATGAAATCACGAAGTTGACTATTACTTCATCATATAATCTGACCTCCGAAGCCCTCAATGCCATCCTGAACGAGACCCCTGAGCTCACGACTTTGGAATGCTCAGGCAATAAATTGACTTCTCTTGATGTGTCAAAGAATCCTCTTCTCACGACTTTGAACTGCACCAACAATAACCTTACGAGCCTGGATTTGTCAAATAATGAGAAACTGACCGATGTAAATCTCACCGGCAATTCAAAATTGACAAAAGTCGTATGCAAATCGTTGGATTGGGCATTGGGCTGTTCTAAGTTATGGTCAGATGCTGCCGCTTTATATTATCTCAGTGACGGGACCCAGATAATGTTGGACACATCTCTCTGTACGGTTATTAACGACAAGACTTGGAAGCAGTTCAATCTGGGAGCAAGACTGGGAAATCTATATGGTGACGTATACAATTTTTCCGATGCGCAGACTGCCTGCCCTACCGACTGGAGACTCCCGACCAAGAATGAACTTGCCGCATTGTACACCAACTACTCAGATTGGACAACATACCTCGGACTTTATGGCCGCTGGTTCTCAGGATATGAGAAATATTCCTCAAGCGCTTCAGCAATCTTCCTTCCGGAAATGTCCCGTAGTGACCAAAACGGCCGATATTGGTCTTCCGAGAAGCGGCCTAGCGGCGACGGAGCTTACTACCTCTTCTTCTATAAAAATAATGTGTACTACAGCTACTCCGGTGAGTCTTACAAGTGGTCAGTCCGCTGCCTCAAGGACTGACATAAGTAAAAAAATACCTATATTTGCAGGCTCTATGCCTGCATTTTTTTTGTCGGGCGGGCAGAGATAGTTTGTGGTCAGACATATATCATCGAAAGAGATATGAAAAATAGAATCTCACGCCTTTTGGGGCTGCTCGGTCTTGGATGCCTGTGCGTTGCCCTGCTGGGAGGATGCCGGAAGGAAATACGGGAGGAAAAGGATTATTCTTCCGTCTTTGAGGACATTTATTCGCGGCTTTGGAAAATTGAAAATCCTCAGCTTAACTCGGTTGCGACGCAGTGCGACACAATGAGCGCCTCTTTTCCGCGCATACTCGCTGTGGATGAGGCATTTAAGAGTTATGCCGACTCACTTTCCTCCGTGAAAGCAGCTTTTGCCGGGGCACTCGCAACTGTTGACGCCAAGGCTGAGGCTCTTGGCGCCGAGTTTGACAAGGCTGCCTCCGATGCCGCCTCTTCGGGAAGGGTCACCGCTGAGGAGGAGACTCGGAAAATTAAGGCCGTGAAGGAGGATGTGCTCTCCCAGATTGCAGCTGCGAAGGTCCTCACCGACAATGCCCTTTCAGAACTCGCAGGGGCCGAGGAGGCCGCGCCGCAGGTGGAACTTACGCTCCGCTCCCATCTTGCAGACGCAGAGCAGTGGGCTGTTACCGCCGCTTCATCCTCCGACTGGGCCGCCGCAACGGTCTCAACCCTTGACCACGCCGACCTTCTTTCCGCAGATTTTGCCGGGATTTCCTCCTGCGCAGAGGGGTTGGACGCCCTTTTTTCAGAGCTTCGGGGACAGCTTCTCGGAGACCTTAGGAGCGATGTTGCCGCAGCGATGCTCCCCGTGATGTCTTATTTTTCTTCTGACGGTGCCTCGGAGATCCTTTCTGGCTATGCCCGTGCGGTTTCCGCCGCTTCGGTTTCGCTCCAAAAAGCCTACAGCGCTTCTCTTTCTTTGAGCATAGCCAACGCCTCTGAGAGCATCGGGAACTGGGTAAACCCGTCTCTTGGCGAGTTCGGAGCCATTGTGGAGGCAGACTCTCTCGCGGCCTTCTCCGCCCGCAGGCTCGCCGCAACGCTTTCCTCTCAGAAAACCTATCTTGAGGCCGTAGGGGAGAGCGCTCTTCTTGACGCCGAGACCGCAGAGGCCCTCCGGGATAATTCCAAAGCCGTCGAGGCGCTTTCTTCTTCCATAAATGAAACCCATTCCTCTCTTTCCGCCGAGGCCCTCTCGCTTCAGGAGGCCTGCCGCAAGGCGGTGAAGGAGGCCATCGCCTCAAATGGCGGGTGCCTCAAGGGAGAAATAGCTGTCGGGGTTGTCGAAGCGAATATCGCGGCCCGCGATGCTCTCGCTGGAGCGGAGCAGAGAGAAAAAACTGTGGAGAAAACCGTCGGGGGAGTGCAGACCGAAGTCTCCATTATCCGCAAGTCTCTCATTCAGAGCGACTCGGACGAGGTGGCGAAGAAAATCGAGGACATTTCCCGCAGGATTCAGTCCATAACCTTCGTTCCGGAGTATTCCGACGGGAAGGCAACAGTCTATTATAGAGTCAATTCAGGGGTCATCAGCCCTCTGATTTCTCACGCAGTCTTCGATATTCGGCCGCTCGGCGCGGCGGCGGAACTTGCATCGGTGTGGAAGGACGCCCTTTCGCTTCAGGGAGTATATACCTTCACCCGTGCCTCCGCAGGCGATGATTTCTCGCTAAACATCACCTCCGTAGCCCTTGACGGAAGCCGTCTTGACATCTCATACCAGGGCTCAAGCATTGAGGAATGCTTCTTCGAGAATGAAATTTCGGCCTCCGCCTGCCTTGTGGTGAGCCACGGAAGCACCGAGAAATCTTCTGCCTATTTCCCTCTTATGCCGAAATCCCTCAACTGGATTGAGATTCCGGACCTCGTGTTCCGCGACTGGCTCGTGAACAACTTCGACACAGACTCCGACGGCTACATTTCCGACTTCGAGGCTGAGGCGGTGAAAAATATGGACCTCAGCAGCCTTGCCTCATCAAGCCACGTTCACAGCCTTGAGGGCATCGAGTATTTCACCTCGCTGGAAACTCTTAACTGCAGCGGACATCACATCTCGGAACTCGACCTCAGCCACAACACTCTCCTGACAAGCCTTGTGGCGAAGGACAACGACATCGAAAGCGTGAACCTCACCAAATGCCCCGCTCTTGTGACTCTGGACCTCTCGGGGAACGCTCTAGGGAGCATAGACCTTAGCGGCAACCCTCTTCTGGAGACCCTCGACCTTGACGGCAACTCCTCCATAACTGAGCTCGACATCTCGCTGAACCCTAAACTGAAAACGCTCTCGGCGCAGAATCTCGGCATCAGCAGGCTGGATTTAAGAAGCAATCTCTCTCTTACGCGTTTCAACGTTTTTGAACCCACCCAGCGCAGGATTGTCATTGTCGTGAAATCGAAGGACTGGCTCGACAGCATAACCCCGCTATCCAACTACGGGGTTGCCTACTACGCGGATGACAAGTATTTCTTCTACAACGGAGCCATCGAGGTGGACGGGGTAGTCTGGAAGCATTACGATTCAGAGGCCACCGAGAGCAACCTTTATGGAGATGTCTACACCTTCTCCAAGGCCGGCTCGCTCTGCCCGTCGGGGTGGAAATTGCCTTCCCACGACAATTTCTCCTCACTTGCGCAGAACGCTTCGGAGTGGAATACATATAACAAAGTGGTCGGACGGTATTTCTCCGGAAGTCAGCCATATTCAGCATCGACGCCGGCAGTTTTCCTCAATGCGACCGCGGCCTCATCACCATACGGCGCATTCTGGAGCAACGATTATGCTGGAGACCGCACCTTGTGGTGCCTCCGCTTCAGCGGCAACCAGATACTCCCCGACTATAAGGCCTACACCTTCGAGTTCTCCAACGACCGCCTCGGCAGCCGCTGCGTCAAACAATAGAATTATATAAACCGACATATATGAAAAAGATTTTTGGATATACAACGCTTTCGGCTCTGTGCCTTCTCGGAGCCCTTTCCTGCACAAAGGAAGTAGTGAGGGAAGACGGAACAAAGTATGACGAACTTATTTCGAGGCTGGACTCTTTGGAGAATCCGCGCATAGCCTCTTGCGATGAGCAGATTGCCTCCATCCGCGCATCCCTTCCTGAAATGTCAGACATCCCGGACGAAATCAAAAGTTTCAAAACCGCTCTTGACGGCGCTGCCTCCGCTCTTGAAAAAGCGATTTCCGATGCTGCTGCAAAGACCGCAACGCTGGAAGAGGAGTTCGGGAAGGCAAGCGAAGCCCCGGAGAAGCTCAAAGTGGTTTCCGCCGATGTCCTTTCGCAGATTGGCGCCGCAAAGTCTCTTGCAGAAGCCTCTCTTTCCCTTGTGAAATCCACATCAGCTCAGGCCGGAACGCTCAGCACAAAACTCCGGAGCGACCTTATAGACGCCAAGTCCTTTGCCTATTATTCCTTCCCTGACTCCTGGGAGGAGGCAACGGAGGGAACTCTTTCCGAGATAAGGATTCTCTCCTGCGACTTTGCGGCCTCAAAGGCTCTCGGAGAGGGCCTCAGCGCCTCTCTTTCAGACTCCTACGCCCTTCTTTCAACGGACAGTGCAGAGGACATCTCCGCGGCTCTCACTCCGCTTTCTTCCTCTACACTCAAGGCTCACGCCACCGAGATTGCAAGGGATTACGCCGAAGCCGTATATGCGGCGCTCGGGGCTGTCCAGAAGGCATTTGATGTAAACTTAAGGAACTCGCTGAGCCTCTCGGAGGAACTTCTGAAGACCTGGATAACTCCGGAGCTTTCTTCATACGGCTCTCTCGCCCTTGCGGATTCTCTCCTTTCATACTCGGCTTCTTCGCTCAGCTCGGAGCTCAATTCCCAGAAGACCTATCTCGAGGCTCTCGGAGCCTCTTCCGAGAAGTCCGGCATAGTGAGCCCGACGGAGGCCATTGCCCATAATGCCGAAGGCCAAGAGGCGGTTTTATCCGAAGGCAAGGCTCTCCACGCCGACCTTTCCGCAGCCCTTTCGGCCCTTCACGCGGCCTACTCCGAGGCTCTTCTTACGGCCATCCGCGAGAATGACGGACTCATTGACAGCGAGCTTTCCCGTAAAATCACAAAGGCTAATGTCGCGGCAGCGGCCGATGAAGATGCAGCGGGCGATGCTCTAAGCCGCCTGCAGGCAAAGGTCCTGGCGCTCGGGGCTGAGGTTAAGCAGGTAAAAACATCTCTTCGATAGTAAATACCATAGCATATTAAAAGGGGGTGACCAGAAAGTCATCCCCTTTATTTTGCATTGGAAAAAGTTCGAATCCTCTTTACAATATAAGACTGAATATCCTGAATGTTGCGAACGACATCAGCCAGGCGATGCCGATTGTCATCG